>JALUNK010000032.1 GCA_027055255.1 Ghiorsea sp. | reverse complement strand
GGTGTCCATAGCGAGGAAGTAACGCCTGATCCCATCCCGAACTCAGAAGCGAAGTGCCTTAGCGCCGATGGTACTGTAGCGTTCGCTACGGGAGAGTAGGTCGATGCCAAGAATTTATTATAATCCCTCCTTTGTTGAGTCGTAACCCGATTCCAAAGGAGGGATTTTTTTGTATACTAGAGAAAAGGAAAATAAGGAATTTATAGGTTGACAATATAGGGGCAGATTCCTATGTTTCGCCGCGCTAATCCCCGATAGTTCAGTTGGTAGAACGGTGGACTGTTAATCCATATGTCGCAGGTTCGAGTCCTGCTCGGGGAGCCATATTGAGAAAGATCATGAGAAGGTTTATACGCTGATGTGTATAAACCTTTTTTTATGCGTAAAGTTTGCCCTGAAACGAATAAGAGGTGTTGATGCGGATTCTTGGAATTGAATCATCATGTGATGAAACAGCTGTTGCTATCTATGAGGATGGCAAAGGCATTGTTGCTGAATTGGTGGCATCGCAAATTGAAACTCACGCCAAGTTTGGTGGTGTGGTGCCAGAAATCGCCTCAAGAGAGCATTTAAAAGTGTTACCTGCTTTGGCAGATAGGGTACTTGGTGATGCGCATATGCATTGGTCCTATATAGATGGTATTGCCGTTACAGCTGGCCCTGGGCTTATGGGAGCATTACTTGTAGGTGTGACCTATGCTCGAAGTGTTGGTCTAGTAAATAATATACCAGTCTTGCCCGTACATCATATGGAGGGGCATTTGTTTGCTCCAGGGTTAAGCCCTGAAGGCTTGCCTGCATTTCCTTTTATGTCATTACTTGTCTCTGGTGGTCATACACAGTTAATTCGTGTGGATGCTTTGGGGCAATACAAAGTTGTGGGGCAAACCATTGATGATGCTGCGGGTGAGTGCTTTGACAAAGCGGCACGCGTACTCGGCATGCCATACCCCGGCGGCCCTGAAATTGCCAAGCTTGCAATATCGGGTGATGCAACACAATTTAAACTTCCACGCCCTATGCTGAATAAACCTAATTTTAACTTTAGCTTTTCCGGACTAAAAACGGCTGTGATGTACGCAGCCAAAGGTTGTGAAGATTTTAACGAACAGGCGAAAGCAGATTTGGCTGCGGCAACTGAAGAAGCCATTGCAGACGTGTTGGTGAAAAAAGCCATGAAAGCATGCGTGGCGGGAGATATATCAAACCTTGTGATCGCAGGTGGTGTGGCGGCGAATAAAACATTAAGAGAAAAGCTAAAGCAAGATTCCGCCAAACATGGTGTGCAAGTGTTTGTGCCGGATTTGGCATACTGTACAGATAATGCAGCTATGATTGCTTATGCAGGTTTTTTACGCTTTCAAGGTGGTGAAAAAATTCATGATGATTGGGATGCCGACCCACGCTGGAAACTTGAAGACTTAGACTGATATAAAAAAGGCTCCTGTATTACTACTACAAGAGCCTTCTCATATTAATGGAGTAACTAAGTTAACTGCGTTTGCGGCGAATGATATAACCTGCGGCGAACAAACCAAAGAACATCAAACCTTGTAGACCAAGCCCTGAAGTCATGCAGTGAAGCTGTCCAGTTGTCGCAGTTGTACTACTGCTGGCTGCTCCACCATCGGTTAAGGTTTGACCAAGAGGACTTGGTGTCACTACAGCAATTTTTGTTTGAACAACACCAAGATAATTTGTTGGTGCAGCTTGTGTTGCGTTTGCTGCAACGGTCACGTTGTTAGCAACAACTGCGTAATCATCAACTGTGGCATAAGTATCTACGATTGCGTAGTCACCAATGATTGCATATGCGCCTACAGTCGCAAAATCATTAATGCTAGCATAGGGGCTAATCACAGCCAAAGGACTTACCGTTGCATAAGGGCTAATGGTTGCAGTAGCTGCTACGTTAGGGGTGCGTGTTTTAGCCGATGCAATATAACTGGCTTGGGTGTAAAGGTCGTAAGGCCCTTCATCGGTCAATTGGAGCGTGATGCTGCCGCTGTTGTTTACAGTTGCAGTTGTAATAGTTGTTGCAGCACCATTGGCATCAATAAAATAAGCTTTTGCGCCTTTGGCGATACCACCTGTATTAAATAAAAGGGTTGGACTTGCCTTATCTAGGGTTAAATTGCTCAATATTAGGTCAACTGTACCACCGATGTTTCTTTGTCCTGTAGGTATTAAAGTTGTTACACTTGTTGGTGTAGCTAGATTTTGCGTCATGATATCAATGGTTTCGTTGACCAAGGCCTTTGCTGATGCCGTGCCATGTGTTTTAACGCCTGTGCCAAGCAATAAGGGCTTGCTTGATAAGGTGTTAAAATCAGAGAAGCCGTAAATCTCTTGGCCATTGGTGAAGCCATCACTGTCGGAATCAAAACCTTCTAGGGATATATAACCTGTTGTGGACACATTATTATATCCAACTTTGGACTTGAATAATACGCCATAACGCTGAGTAACATTCCCACCATTAGCAGCCGAACTGGCATGGCACGAAGTGCAACTAATAACACCATTGTATGCAGCTGGTTGCAGGCTAATAAAACCAGACTTTGCTTCTGCATGTATAGCAAATAAGCTAGGCATCACCATGGTTAGTGTAGCTAAAAAGATGTGTTTATTTTTCATTATGACTCCTCAATTTTCGAGACATTAATGACTATGCCTTAAATCTTACTTAAATCTTAGTGAATAAGTGTTAACATAACCAATAAAAAGGCTCTTGCATTTCTACAAGAGCCCAACTTCATTGAGGAGAAATGAAATTATTTTTTCTTGCGACGAAATAGGTAAGCTGTGGCAAACAAGCTCAAGAACATAAGACCTTGCAAACCAAGCCCTGAAGTCATGCAGTGAAGCCCACCTGCACTATCGCCACCTTCACCATCATTATCATCGCCACCACCGCCAACAATGCTTGGGATGGCAGGGGCTGATGTTGTGATTGAAAACTTAGCTTGAACATAACCAGCGCCATTGGGTAGTGCAGTTGTACCTGCGGCTGTTATATTTGTTGTTACATTAACATAGGGATCTATCACTGCAGCATTCGTAGCACCCAAAGCAGTGCCAGTAAAAATATTCACATTAGGTGCAATGTAAGCATATGGGCCAACTTGTGCATATGAGCCAACGACTGCATAGTTATCTACGATGGCATAAGCATCCACCACAGCATAGTTATCAATGGTTGCCAGAGGGCTTATTTTTGCATAAGGATCAATGGTTGCATATGGGTTAATTGATGCAGGGTTTGTTACAGGCACAAAGGTTGGCGTACGCGCTTTAGCAATACGAATAAATGCAGTTTGAGAATATAGGTCAAATACACCGTCATCTTTAACGAGTACATTCATGCTACCATCTAGTGTGGTGTCCAAAGGGATTAAGTTGGTTGCATAACTACCATCTGCAGTGTTTGCAGCCATAGGAGTATTGTTTTCATCATAAAAAGTAGCGATTGCACCAGCTTGCATACCACCAAATTTATACATAAATGTTGTTGTGGTTACAGCGTTTGCAGTGTCGGGTTTTTCAAAGGTCGTGATATCATTGAGAAATGAGGTTCCCGCAACAGAAAGTGCGGTGACAGGACTGCCGGTGACAGCCTTTGCCATAACATTACCAGCATTGATATCAGGCGCAGTTAAAACAGGCGTTAAAGCAGAAGAATTGAAATAGCCTGAAGTTTGGCGAAGCTCTTGGCCATTACTAAAACCATCTCTATCAATGTCCCATTGTTCAAGTGAGAGGTAGGCAGTAGCTAATGTGCCTCTATCGTCATCGTATGCATTACCAAACAAAATACCATAAGAGGTGTTGGCATTGTTTTCAGTTTGTGGTGTTCCGCTATGACAAGAAGAACAGCTTATAGAATTGTTGTAAATTAATGGCTGCCCTGCTGGATAATTAGATTTCGCAGTGGCAAATTGTGCAACAGATATACTTGAAAGTATAAGGCTGGTTGTAAAAAGTATTCCTCTGCGTAACGTCATATTCAAACTCCTCTGATGACAACTTATCGGCATTGATGATGTGAACTTTAGCGGCGAAAGATTAAAGAAACATGAGGAATATCACAACAACCATTAATATTGTCTGTTATTATTTAGGTTATTAAAGCTCTGCTGAAACAAATAGGTAGACAGTATACGTTTTTTATTGTTGAATTTGCTTTAGTATTGTTTCGCACTTTTATTAAATTGAGAAGAAGGGGAAAACCATGGATTTGAAAAAATATTCTAAATTAGCTTTGATTGCACTGGCTGCAGCAAGTTTAACACTAGCGAGTTGTAGTGGAAAAAAAGATGATGGCATGATGAACAGCAGCATGAATAAAGGTGGCATGACTCAAGCCGAGAAAGATGCGGCGGCGAAAGCGAAAGCTGATGCAGCAGCAAAAGCTGCAATGGACAAAGCTGCAATGGACAAGGCTGCTCGCGATGGAGCAATGAAGCCATCAACCAATTCTGTTTATTTTGCATTTGATAGTGCGAAAATTGATATGGCAGGTCAAACTATCCTTGAAGGTTATGCTGCTTGGTTGAACAAAAATCCAGATGTTAGCATTACTGTTGAAGGTAACTGTGATGAACGTGGTAGCCGTGAGTATAACTTAGCACTTGGTGAAGAACGCGCAAAATCAGTGAAAGATATCTTGGTGTCGAACGGTGTTGATGCAGCACGCGTTGATACAGTATCTTACGGTGAAGAACGTCCTGTATGCTCACGCTCTGGCGAAGCTTGCTGGGCACAAAATCGTCACGGTGACATTGTTAACCGTTAATTCAGGTATAAACGATATAACGACGTGAAGTTGTTTTTCTTTGATTTAAAGCCACTGACTTTGTCGGTGGCTTTGTCTTTGGTGTTTCTATCGGGGTGCGCGACTACAAAACCTGATGCAGAGCCTTGGTCTGCGGATAAACCGTTAATTATCCAATCTCTACAAGATGCACATGTTGGTAATGCAAAGCTACAAGATAAATTAGACTTGTTAGACCAGCGTCTTTTAGGTTTGGAGCGAGCCAATGCTGAGCAACAAACTAAAATATCAATGTTGGAAGCCGGCCTAAAAAAACAAGGTCAATCAGCACGAAAACCGAAATATGTATCAAGCTCTAAGAAACCGAATACATCTTTGAACAAACGTTTGGATGCGATGTCGGCAAAATTAAACCCAGCCCCTGTTAATTTGTCTGTTGTTGCAGGAGATAATAAACAAGTTGGAGCAAGTAATAAGCAAGCTGAAATGGATGAAAAGAATGCTTATACTGCTGCATACTTAGCCCTTAAAAGTGGGCGTTATGATGAAGCATCTTCAGGCTTTGTGAAAGTCATTAAAGCACACCCCAAGGGAGAATACACCGATCAAGCTTACTACTGGTTAGGTGAGAGCCTTGTCGCACTTTTGCGCAATGAAGAGGCTTTAGAATCCTTTACTGTGGTTGCTAATCAATACCCCAAAAGCCCCAAACATGCAGCGGCACTACTGAAAATTGCTTCGGTGTATACAAATATGAAATATTATGACCAAGCTGAGAAGACTTTGCAGCGTGTGATTAAAGAGTATCCTGATGGTAGAACAGCAGAACGCGCACGCGCGGAACTTAAATTGT
This sequence comes from Ghiorsea sp., assembly GCA_027055255.1. Lineage (GTDB taxonomy): Bacteria > Pseudomonadota > Zetaproteobacteria > Mariprofundales > Mariprofundaceae > Ghiorsea. The sequence goes on along the minus strand of JALUNK010000032.1, from coordinate 8,535 downwards.
TACCTTTATCACCAGAGGTGAAAAAATAGACACCACCCTTGCGAAATCACTTCGCATTCATGAAATATATCAAAGTGTGCAGGGTGAAAGTACGTTGGCAGGTATGCCGTGTACATTCATTCGCCTTGCGGGCTGCCCATTGCGTTGTGTGTATTGTGACACACCCCAAGCTATTCCTTTAGATTCAGGTCAAACACAAGGGTTTGAAACAATCATTAAGTCATTGCCTGCACCCAAGACACCAGTGGTATTGGTGACAGGTGGGGAACCTCTAGCACAAAAGAATTGCATTTCTTTATTGGAAGAGCTTGTACCGTTGTATTCGCATGTTCAGCTTGAAACAGCAGGTGCGTATGATATTTCGAACATACCAAAAGCCGTGTCCATAATTTTGGATATTAAAACACCAGGCAGTGGTGAAGTGGAACGTAATCGCTGGCAGAATTTGACGATATTACCTAAAAATACTGAAATTAAAATTGTACTCACGGATAGAGCTGATTATGAATGGGCAAAAGATGTGATACAAAAGTATGACTTGATAAATCAATGTTCGGTATTGATGTCATGCACTTGGGGGTCGTTGAACCCTAAAGATTTAGCGGCATGGATTGTTGAAGATAATTTGGCAGTGCGTTTGCAACTTCAACTTCATAAGTATATTTGGGGTGCGGAGGAAACAGGCGTATGACCAAGGCAGTTGTATTGTTATCGGGTGGATTGGATTCTGCCACGGCTCTCGCTTGGGCAAGCAAAGAACAAGGTTGGGAATGTTATACCATCGCTTTTGATTATGGTCAGCGCCATCGTATTGAATTGAAAGCCTCAGAAGAAATCGCAAAGGCTTTTGCATCGAAACAACACCAAGTGATTGCGGTGGACTTGCAAGCCATTGGTGGTTCATCACTCACCAGCGATATGGATGTGCCTAAAGACCAAGCGGAAACAACTGCAATTCCTTCAACTTATGTGCCAGCACGTAATCTTATATTTCTATCGCTTGCATCGGCATTTGCGGAAACTGTGGGTGCAAATAAATTAGTTATCGGTGCAAATGTCGTGGATTATTCGGGTTATCCTGATTGTCGCCCTGAGTTTTTGGATTCGTTTGCAAGAACAGTTGCCTTGGGTACAAAAGCTGGGGTGCAAGGCGCTGATTTTGAAGTCGTGGCACCATTGTTGACGCTGAACAAGTCAGACATTATTAAGTTGGGTTTATCACTGGGAGTAGATTACGCCATGACCCGTTCATGTTACGATCCTAAAGATGATGGCACACCTTGCGGGCATTGCGATTCATGTCATTTTAGGAATCAAGGATTTGCGGAACTTGGGCGAACAGACCCGCTATTGAGTCGCTCCAAATAAGCAACTTTCTGCGTTGGTCTACTTAAACATACCAAGGCGCATGCTTCTTACATCTGGTTTTGAAACGTAGCTTGTTGCTAAGCCATTGAGAGTTCTTCTAGGCTTTTGACCACTGCGATTTCATCACAGTGGCTAAATTTTGGACAATGTACACACACCGTCCAAACTTTTTGCGGCAAACTTTCTTTGGCAACAATTTCATAACCTTGCTCCAAAAAGAACTTGTCCACATAAGTTAAGGCAAACATACGCGTTACACCCAGTTGCGTACCCACTTCTTCACACGCTTTGACGAGCTTGTGCCCGATAGACATACGTTGCGCTTTGGGAGATACCACAAGTGAGCGAATTTCAGCTAAATTTGAATCGTAAATATGTAGGGCGGATACACCAACAATTTCATCGTCTTTTAGGGAAACAATAAACTCTTGTAAGTGTTCAAAAATATCATCTTGATTGCGTTCAATCAGTGTTTTATCCTGCATAAAGGGCAGCATCAGGTCGTAAATAGCTTCCACATCTTGGACTTGTGCGGAACGAATGGTGATATTTAGGGAACTCATGCTGTGGTACCGCGCTCCAACATTTGCTCGGCATGAACCAAGCTTTTATCATTGATACCACCCAACATACGAGCAATTTCAGCTTCTCTTTGAGAATGGTCTAGTAAGGTTAAATCGGTGCGTGTACGGTTGTCTTGTATGGATTTCTCTATGGCGACTTGATGATGAGCGCAAGCTGCGACTTGGGGAAGGTGAGACACCACCAAGACTTGGCACTCACTTCCCATGTTCCTCAATAATTCACCCACACACCAACCTGTTTCACCGCCAATACCCACATCCACTTCATCAAAAATGGCGGTGTCGGGTTCATTTTCCAAAGCACCACAGCCTTTAAGTGCTAAAACAAGACGACTTAACTCACCACCCGATGCCGTATCAGCAAGGCTTTTAAAAGGTTCACCAATATTGGCCGCAGCAAGCAATTCAATATCATCCCAGCCATCGGCTTTCCAAGTATGTTTATCATCTCTTGCAACAATGGATGCTTTAAGCTGCATATTTTTTAAACCGAGTTGGTCAAGGAAAGGGCGCAGGTTTCGAATCAGTTGTTCGGCAGCTTTTTCGCGGGCTTGATGCAGTGTTTGTGCTGCTGTTTGATAGGCTTGTTCCATCTCAATTTGTTGAGCTTTTAATTCTTCTTCATCCCAAGATGCAGTATCTAAGGCACTTAATGTGCTTTCCCATTCTGCTATTAAGCTTAGTAAACCAGCGTCATCAGTGTTGTGTCTGCGCTTGGCGGCTCTTAAGTCAGCAAGCCTGTCTTCAGTATGTTGCAAGGTTGCTGCATCGACTGAGCTATCCAATACTTCTTGTAAATAGGGTGAAACTTCACTGGCAAGCGCATCCATTTGTGTTAATAAACCATTGGCTTCTTGTAGACTTGGATGATGTCCTGCCACAGACTCCACTTGATGAATGATTTCACCCAATAGGTTGCGAACGGTGACTTCCTGATCATCAAATAAATTGAGCGCAGTCGCAGCAGCTTGTTGAACTTGTTCAATATTTCGTCCTGCTTCGCATTCAGTTTCCAACTGTTCTTCAAGACCTTCCACAATATCCAAAGCCAACAAACGCTCACTTTCTTCACGCATCCACGTTTCTTTTTCTTGGGCGGCATCACGGTTACCATGCAGGTCTGCAAGGCGTTTGTTGATTTCATGTAATGATGCGTAGGTTTTGCTTACATTGGTTTTAATAAGTTGTGGTGCGCGGGCATCAATGATTTTCTGTTGAAATTCAGGTTGCATCAGGGTTTGATGCTCATGTTGCCCATGCAAGTCAAAACAAATGCTGCCAATGTGTTTTAGAATACCAGCGGATGTAGGTATACCATTAATCCAAGCGCGAGAACGACCTTCTGCTGTCATCACACGACGAATATGAATGCCTTCATCAGCATCAATGTCTTGCTCATCCAAGAGCTGGAGTAAACGCACATCATTGGATTCGATTTCAGCGATGACCTCGGCTTTTTCAGCACCATGACGCACCCAATCTACATTCGCACGAGCACCAAACACCGCACCCAGCGCATCCACCAGAATGGATTTGCCTGCTCCTGTTTCACCCGTAAATACGGTCATGCCTTTTTCGAGCTCTAAGTGAATATTTTCAAACAGTGCAAACTGACGCACTTGCAGAGATACAATCATTGTTGCCCAGCCCAGCCCAGCTTATTACGCAACACATCAAAATAATGCCAGTGTTCCAGATAGACTAGCGTAATATCACCAGCGCGTGTTACCGATACGCTGTCGCCCATGTTTAGTGTGGAATGGACTTGCCCGTCTAGGTTAAGAGCTGCGGGAGCAGGGCTATTGATTAGGTTTAATTTAATTTCATCATAAGCAGGCAGCACGATAGGGCGATTGGATACGGTATGTGGACAGATTGGAACGACACTGATGGCTTCAATTTCAGGGTGCACGATAGCACCACCTGCAGACAATGCGTAAGCGGTTGAACCAGCAGGTGTCGCCAAGACAATACCATCCGCACGAAGGCGGAAAACGAATTGGTCACGAGCAAACATTTCAAATTCAATCATGCGGGGGTGGTCATTACGTTGTAAAACCACATCATTCATGGCAATGCCAGAGCTAACAATTTTGTTTTGATGAATTACATTAACGCTCAAAGCAAAGTGTTTTTTAACTTTAAACTGCTCACTAAGTACATCATCCATGACATCAAACATATTGCTAAGAGGTGTATCCGTTAAAAAACCCAAACGCCCTAGGTTGATGCCTAAAATAGGCACGCCTGAGCCTACAAAACAACGCCCTGTTTGTAAGAGTGTACCATCGCCACCGAGTACAACCATAAGCTCAATATGCTTTGCCATGTCTTCTAATGGCGTAACTTTGGCTTTGCTGTGTTCCCCAATTTGCGGTGTGACAAATACTTCCAAGTTTTTGGCTTGTAGCCATGTGCTAAGTTCACACGCAGTCTTCAGTGCGAAGGCATCATCTTGTTTGGCAACAATGCCTATGCGTTGCATATTATTTTTTACCACCAACCCAATGCTCAGGCTGCGTATGGCATTGGAAGCATTGGTTGGCTTTGGGGTGACCCAAAGGTTGCGGCTTCACGCCATCCACACCATGACATGCCATGCATTGCACGCGGGAGGTGACGTTTTTATGCATGTCATTATCGGGCACAGATTTGGTGGTGCGCTCTTTCGCGCCCACAGTCAAAAATATGATGACAGCAGCAACAATAAGAACAAATATGGTATCACGCTTATTTAATTTCATGTTTTTTGTTTATCCTTTAACATCGTTTCAATCTGTTGTTTGACGTGTTCAATCTTGGTTTTATCCGTGCCGCTGATGCAAATCTTACCTGTAGGCTTGTTGCCGCAACGTCCAGGATATGAACCAATCTCAATGTCTGCGTATTGGGCTTGAATGTCACTAAGTTCACGAGCAAAACTACTTTCGGGAAGGTTGGCTTCAATTTCAGTGCGATGGAAAGCTTTGCCTGTAGAAAAACTTCCTAATACAGATTCTAATTGTGATGCAAAGATATGGGGCACGCCTGCAAACACATAGACATTATTAATCAAAGCACCAGGGCAAATGGATTGCTCGCAAATAATAGGTTTTGCACCATGCGGCAAACGCGCCATGCGACGGCGACCTTCTGTGAGCGCATCTTCACCATAAAAATCAGTCATGACTTTGATGGTGTCAGCATGCTCCAATAAAGGCACATCAAAAGCATCCGAAACAGCTTGCATGGTGATGTCATCATGGGTCGGGCCAATGCCACCGCTGGTAATCACTGCATCATAGTTTTGATGTAAGCGTTTTAGTGTAAATACAATCTGTTCATGGATGTCTGGTACAATCGCCACTTCACTTAATTTGCAGCCTACATCAAATAATGTTTTGGCGGCAAACCAAGCATTGGCTTCACGTGTACGCCCCGATAACACCTCATTGCCAATGATTAAAATGGCAACGGAGTGATGAGGCATAGTATGTTGTGAGGCATGAGACATGCCTAAAGCTTAACGGCGGTTACGTAATGCTGCAATACGGTCTTCAATCGAAGGGTGAGTTGCAAACAATCCTTTCATACCACCATGTGCACCATAAATTTTCATGGTTACCAATTGGTCTTCTCTAGATTCACGATGTTCCCACTCAACAGACTGGCGAGACAGCGCATCAATTTTTTGTAATGCAGCAATCATGGGTTCAGCGCCCAAAGCATCCGCGGCATACGCATCAGCTTTGAATTCACGTTTGCGTGAGAAAGCGAAAATCACAATAGATGCTAGGATAGAAAGCATGATTTGCAGCACAATATCGACGATAAAATAGACCATATGACTTGGTTCACCATCACGGGCTACGGCATTGGCTACAAATCGGGCAATAATACTTGCAGCAAAATAGACCATGGTGTTCATCAAACCTTGTAATAAAGTGGTTGCAACCATGTCACCATTGGCAATATGACCGACTTCATGGGCAAGCACTGCTTTAAGTTCAGCATCGGTTAAGTTGGTCGCCAGACCAGAAGAGACAGCAACCATAGCGTTGTTGCGGCTAGGGCCGGTAGCAAATGCATTGGGCACATCATCCCAATATACCCAAACTTCTGGCATTTTGATGCCTTCACGCTCTGCTAAAGCTTCAACTGTTTCATAAACCAGCTTTTCTTTGGCTGTGCTTGGGTTGACCACTTGTTGCATTTTATAACCACGTTTGGCAAACCACTTGGACATCCAAAGTGAAATAAATGCACCACCAAAACCAAAGACTGCGGCAAACATCAATTGGCGGGCTTCAAAGCTGCCACGCACATCAATACCAAACTGTGGTAAGACATAATAGACAAGAATATTGGCACTAATCGCCAAGGTCACCATGATTAAAATATTGGTGATAATGAGCAGGCCTATGCCTTTCAATGATTTCATATTTGGAACCCCTTTTTCAAACTTATAATTGCTTTAATGTGTTATAATATATGGTTTGCATCTTGGCATTTCAAGCCCACGCAAACTGTGACTATATCTTTCTTCACATCAATCAGTGACTTGCTATGCTTGAGGTGTTAAATTTAGATTAAAATAGGTGAACAATTTTGAGTAATCCAAATAAGGCAGCAATGAACAACAAACCTTTCCCATTGAAAAGGTATTATATTTTGTATGCTGGTATTGGCGGCATAGTTTTTTATGCCATGTTGTTTTCTTTCTTTATCCATGCCGAACGCCATGCCCTGCATCAGCAATATATTGAAAACCTAGTGGAGAAAGGGAGCGCGTTTTACCGCGATGCATATCGCGATGTATTGGGAGAAAATCATTTAAGCTTTGAGGCCATAGAGTCTACGACCCTACCTGAGCAAACCAGTAGGAAGATTAATGATAAGATGAAAGAACTTATCAGCACAGACTTTGGGTTTGCTAAAGTTAATGTATTTAACCGAAAAGGTGTAATTCTATATGATTATGAGAATCAAACCAATGAGGGTGAGCTCTATGATGATATTCAAGGTGAAGGGTTTCAGCATGCGCTTAAGGGGAAAACTTTTTCTAAACAGGAAGAGGGAAACGGTAAGCGCTTTATAGAGGTATATATCCCTGCGTTTGATTTGGATACCAAGCAAGTCGTGGGCGTGATGGAAGTTTATGAGGATGTGAGCCGCTTTGAAGCCATGGTATATGAAGCACTCAAAGAAGCTTTAGTCATTCCAACTTTAATTTTTATGCTGTTTAATATCATGCTGTTTTGGATTGTATTTAAGGCCGATAAAGTGATTACGATGAATACCTGTTTATTGATTAAAGTGCGTGAACATATGGAAAAATACTTATCCAAATCAACCACGGATGCGATTTATAGCTCTGTCACTGAGGAAAAAGAACTGTTTAAAGGTGAGATACAAGATATTGTTATCTTTTTCTCAGATATTCGTGGGTTTACAAGCTATTCTGAAAATGAGAAGCCTGAAATTGTGGTTGAAAACCTGAATAAACTTTTTGAGTTACAGGCAGAAATTATCCATAAATATGATGGCATTATCGATAAGTTTGTGGGCGATGAAATCATGGCCGTGTTTCCTAAACATGCTTCTCAAGCCGCTGTGCAAGCAGGCTTAGACATTCAACAGGCCATTAAAGATAGTCAAGATGCAAATTTTGATGTGGGGGTAGGGGTGCATTATGGCGAGGCACTGCTTGGCTCGATTGGTACAGAAGATCGGCGTGATTACACGGTGATTGGTAATATCGTGAATACAGGTGCTCGGTTTTGTGGGGCGGCGAAAGGTGGAGAAGTGATTATCAGTCAAGTGGTATATGAGCAGCTTGATGAAAAACACAAAGCCTACTTTAAGCTAAACGAACCTCTAAAACTTAAAGGTAAAGAAGAAGTGATTGAAACCTATGTAGGCAAGCCATAAGGGTTGATGTTATCTTTTATAATCCTGGGATTGGGGAAAGATGGCAATTTTGGTCAAGATACCATTCTTTTAGGGCTTTAGCGTTCGCCATGTTGAGGTAACCATGGCTGAAATGAATCAAAATAGAAAAATATACCAAGCAAGGTTTGATAAAGTATTGCACTTTATCGATACGCATTTGTATGAAGACTTATCCGTTGAAGTTTTGGCGGATGTAGCATTTTTCTCTAAATTTCATTTTCATCGGCAATTTTCGGCTTATGTTGGCTTAGGTGTGTCCAAATATGTGCAACTTTTACGGCTCAAACGAGCTTCGTATCAACTTACATTTCGTCAAGAGATACAAATTATTGATATTGCATATGATGCTAAATTTGAGAATCCTGAATCATTTTCTAGGGCATTTAAAAAAGCATTTGGGCAAACACCAAGCGCATTCCGAAAAGAGCCCAAATGGCAACCTTGGCATGAAAAATACAAGTTCCCAGCTAGGGAAGGAGAAATAATCATGAACCAAGAAATAAATGTAGAAGTCGTTGGATTTGAAGAGGTAAAAGTCGCTGCTTTTGAGCATAGAAAAGCACCAGATTTAATCAATGAATCCATTGCGAAAGTAATTGCATGGCGTCAACAAACAGGTTTGTCACCCGTTAAACCGGCCGAACTTTAGGGT
>JALUNK010000031.1 GCA_027055255.1 Ghiorsea sp. | reverse complement strand
GTGGTGAGGTTGAGCTAGATGAAAGCTACTTTGGTGGAGTTCGGAAAGGCAAACGAGGTAGAGGTGCAGCAGGTAAAGTTGCAGTCTTTGGCATATTAAAGCGTGGCGGCAAGGTCTATACTCAAATTATTCTTGATGCTAAATCAGAAACGCTAATGCCTATTATTCGTTGCAAAATAAAGCCTGATAGCATTGTATATACAGACTGCTGGCGCTCTTATAATGCTTTGGATGTGTCTGAGTTCAAACATTACAGAATAAACCACAGTAAATTATTTGCGCAAAAACATAACCATATTAACGGTATCGAAAACTTCTGGAATCAGGCAAAAAGGCATATGAGAAAGTTCAATGGGATACCGCGGCAGCACTTTGAATTGTTCTTGAAAGAGTGCGAATGGAGGTTTAATCTCGCTTCATCAAAAGAGCAGCTTCTTGACCTCAAAAAACTGCTCAAAGAATTTTATTAGGTGTCAGCCCCTAATTCCCCCTTATACTTTGATGTAAGTTTGATTGTTAAGAGTATACCCAATCGGTATTGAAATCAATGCAAACACACTTTCTGTGTGAGGAGAGGACTATGAAGAAGATAGATGATAATATTTGGGTAATTGAATCAGATTTTAAATTTATGGGGGCAGACTTCGGTAATCGAATGACCATTATTCGCTTAAAAGATGGAAGCTTATTATTGCACTCTCCTATCAAAGTTAAAGAAAGTTACATTCCTCAAATCAAAGAACTAGGCTCAGTCTCTTACTTGATAACGCCTAATTATTTCCATGGTATGCATATTGCAGATTGGCAAGAGTATTTCCCAAACGCAACACATTACGCACCTTTAGAAGATAAAAAAACACAATCACTTTCAACTCTAAACACTGATTTAAACGACAAAAATATCTCAGTTATACCCATGCAAGGTTTGCCAAAAGTGAATGAATATGCGTTTATTCACCATCCAAGCCAAACCCTCATTTTCACAGATTTAGCATTTAATATTGGCTCTGATGTGTCTTGGTGGACAAAAGTGTTTTTCAGCCTTAATGGAGCATATAACTGCTTCGGACCCACACGCTTGATGAAGTCATTCCTCTCCGACCCACAAGCACTAGAGTCGTCTATGGATAATATCCTTAGGTATGATATTCATCGGGTAATTGTATCTCATGGTCATATCCTCAATGAAGACGCAAAACATACATTACAGCGGGCATTCCAACCTTTATATATGAAGAAAGAAATGAAGAAGTCTCGTGTTTTAGCTCTCTCAAAATGTGGTTAGCTTTTAAGCCCTCTCTTCTCAAGCTGCCTATCATGCCAGCGGCTTAATAAAATAAGCCCTGTGATTGCGCCAAGCAGTGCAAAACCCATATCCGATTGGGTGTCCCACGCATAACCTTGTGTACCTAGGAAGGCTTCCGCACCTTCACCCGTGCTTATCGCCACCCACCATTCGATAAGCTCATAAAACGCGCTAAATGCCAAACAGAAGCAGACAATAAAGAAGTTTCGCCATGCAGGAAATGGAATAATCCCTTTACGAATCACAATTTCTCTTGCCACCATCACAGGCACAAAACCTTGGGCAAAATGCCCAACTTTATCATAGTTGTTGCGCTGCCAATCCATCACCTCTGCCAACCAATCAAACAGCGGCACTTCGGCATAAGTATAATGCCCGCCGACCATAAGGATAACGCAGTGAACAAGAATAAGGGCATATACCAACGGCGTAAGCGGAAAGGTTTTGTATGTCCACGCCATCACCACCAAACCAATCAATGCAGGCACAACCTCTAAAAGCCAAGTGAAATAGTCTTTGGGATAAATGCCCGACCAAATCAGTACAGTAAAAAAGATGACCAACCATACAATTCTCATCGCCTCTCCTTTATATCATACCCACACGAGCATCGAATCTTACTCAACTATTAAACTACCGTCATACCCGAGTGCTTTTATCGGGTATCCACCAAGTAAAGTATGGATCCCCGCCTTCGCGAGGATGACAAGCTTAAACGATATTTCGTAACATCAGCTAACCATGCCCAACTTGCCTGCGCCGCACAAGCAACATCAAAATAAAGAGCAAACCCAAGAACCCCGTAAGCGCTGGAAAAATCACGGTGGTGATAGAATAATGCATGAGAGCTGCGATAGACACAGCATTGCGCGTGGTCATCAACACATAAAAGCCAAGCTGCTCATCAAAAGGTTTGTGATACGACTTGCGAAAGGTCGAGCCAAAGCCCAAGGCATCAATGCTGGTTAAAATCACCACCGTCCATAATGGGTCATCATGAATATACCACAAAGGCAAAGCGCATAAAGCGAGCGTAAAAAATATCCAATCGGCTGGGGTAATCTGAATATCGGCCTTTTTCTGATAGGCAAGCCATGCCACATAGGTGGTGATAATGCCTGATACGCCAATCGCCCATGCGCCTGCCCCACCACCATCAGCTATTTGACCAAGAAACACGGTAAAGGTGGTTAAACCCCAAATCACCCATGAAAAAACATGTGGCTTGGTTTTACCACTTTGTATGGAGCGGATATAAGGCAGGAATGCGATGAATGTCATCACTACTGCTATAAAACCAAGGACTTCTTTCATACTGAGACCTTATCCATGCCCTTAAATATGTAAACTTCTACTTTTCAGGTGAAATCCCTTGGTTTCGCGTTTATGCTCTGCCCATGCCATCCAATGCTAATCCATCCCAAGCTACAAACATCCCATGCGACTATCTGATTATTGGTAGCGGCGCTGCGGGGCTGATGGCAGCCCACCGCTTGGCAGACCACGGCAAAGTGATTCTTGTAAACAAATCGGATTTTCCTGATTCCAATACTTTTCAAGCTCAAGGCGGCATTGCAGGATTTATCACCAAAGAAGACACCATAGAAAGTCATATTGAAGACACCATCAAAGCAGGTGCAGGGCTTTGCCATGCTGATGTGGTCAGTGAAATGGTGAATCGCGGGCATGATATGGTGGAAGAATTATTACATTTGGGTACACCCTTTGACACTGAAGATGGCGAACTTCACTTAACCCGCGAAGGCGGGCATTCGCACCGCCGCATTGCCCATGTGCAAGACTCTACGGGCAAAGCTATTGGCGAGACTTTACTTAAACATGTGCAAAACAATAGCAATATCCAATGCCTACAACGGCATATGGTGGTGGATTTAATAACCACCCACAAGTTAGGTGTATTTCATCAGCAAAACCGTTGTTTGGGCGCTTATATCTTACCCGAAGATGGTAAAGTATTTAGCATTGCAGCCAAACATGTGATTCTAGCAACGGGGGGCGCAGGCAAAGTGTATATGTACACATCCAACCCCCATGCTGCCACAGGCGATGGCATTGCCATGGCATGGAGAGCAGGCTGCCCTGTGATGAATTTGGAATTTATGCAGTTTCACCCCACCTGTTTATACAATCCTAGTGGCTCAACCATGCTACTTACCGAAGCGTTGAGGGGTGAAGGGGCGCACTTGGTGGATAAAGACGGTAGGCGCTTTGCCTTTGAAGATGATGAACGCGGCGAGCTTGCACCCCGCGATATTGTGGCACGCTCGATTGACCGAGAAATCAAAAAAACAGGTGAAGATTGCATGTATTTGGATGTAACTCATTTGGGCGTGGATAAAATTCATGCCCAATTCCCTAATATTCAACGCAGGCTTCAGGACATGGGCATGGACATAAGCAAACAACCCATTCCTATCGTGCCTGCTGCACATTATATGTGTGGTGGTGTACAAACCGACATTAGCGGTGCAACACCTATTCAAGGCTTATCTGCGATTGGTGAAGCCGCTTGCACAGGACTTCATGGTGCCAATCGCTTGGCGAGCAACTCCTTGTTGGAATGTTTGGTAATGGCAGATAAGTGTGCAGAGCGTATTGCACAAGATACAAGTATTCACACGCCTCTTGCTCTACCTGCGTGGGACAGTAGCGGCGTTGTGCCTGAAGAAGAGCGCGTGCAAATCAAACAGAATTGGGATGAGATTCGCGCGATTATGTCTAACTATGTTGGCATTGTACGCTCAAGCAAACGCTTGAGTAGTGCACGAAGACGTTTGATGCTGATTCACGAAGAAATTGCTGAATACTATTGGCAACATCCACTAAGTCGTAGTCTATTAGAGCTACGCAACCTTGCCTTGCTTGCCGATTTAATGATTCGCAGCGCCCAACAACGCCAAGAATCGCGCGGTTTACATTATATTAAAAATTATCCAAATCCGCTTGCCCATGCCAAAGACACCATTTTATATCCTCAAGGTAGTGCATCATGAGTCAAAACAATCAAGAACTTGTCACTTACGGCAAAGAAACCCTAACCAAGCTTTACACAGATATTCAAACTTCATTTGATGCTGGCAACAGTGGCGCAGCCTTGATGCAGCAAATGTGCCAAGGTGTGGATGATATGTTAATTCATATCTGGCAGGAAGTTGCACCACAAAGCTCCAAGCACATTGCCTTTGTGGCTGTGGGTGGTTATGGCAGAGCTGAGCTTGCCCCACAATCAGACTGGGATATTTGGTTTATTTTACCCGATCATGTGAACCAAGACATGACAGATGATATTCAAAGCTTTATGTATGTGATGTGGGATATGAGTGCAAAAATTGGTCATGCCGTACGCTCAGTCAAAGAAACCATCAGCCATATCAAAGAGGATTGGAATTCAGCGACTACAGCTCAAGAAATGCGACTTTTACGTGGAAATAGCGAACTTTTTGACCATTTAAGACAAGAAACTGCTGTTTTCTTTAAGAAACAGCGTAAAAAATTCGTTGATGCTAAATTGCAAGAGCTCAAAGCAAGGCATCAGCGCACGGGTAATTCTGCATTCCTCATGGAGCCCGACATCAAGGAGTGCAAAGGCGGCCTTCGTGATGCGCAATCGGTGTTTTGGATTGCTAAAGCATGGTTTGAAGCTGACAACCTCGATACACTTGTTCATGACGGGCATATATCCCAACGTGAAATGGATGACTTGCTCAAAGCACAAGATTTCCTTTGGCGCTGTCGTACAGGTTTACACCTGCAAACCAAACGCCCCAATGATAGATTGTCCTTTGAGCAACAGGTCACGCTTGCTGATAGTATGAAATATGAAGTACAAGGTCATTTGCCACCTGTTGATGGTTTGATGAAAGATTATTTCAATCAAGCGGGTCGTATTGCTCGAGTGGCTGGGCTTATTTTACAAGATATTGATGAACAAATGAACGCCGCTTTATTCAAATTCACTAAAAATATTGATGATGATTTTACCCTGACCGCCAATAAAGTAGGCATCCGTCATGAGAATGTTTTTAAGGATAACCCATTAAATTTATTGCGTATTTTTAATATTGGTCAAGAAGATCATCGGCGATTAAGTAGTGCTGCATTACGCCAAATCCGTGAGGATGAACGCCATTTGATGAATGATGAATTTCGCACTAACCCCAAAGCACATAAGTTATTCCTACGGATTTTGAAACATCCTCGAAATGTGGCATGGGCGCTTAAAGAAATGACAGATACAGGTGTTTTGGGTGGTTTTATCCCTGCATTTCATAAAATCGTAGGCTTGGGTCAGTTTAATCAATATCATGCTTATACGGTAGATGAACATACGATTCGTGCCGTGGGTGAAGCACGCAATATGATACATCACGACCGTGAACTTAGGCTGCCTCTTGCTCAAGAAGTATTTCACCGTTTAAAGCGACCTGAACTTTTATACCAAGCCTTGATCTTCCACGATATTGCCAAAGGTATGGCTGGTGATCATTCCAAGAATGGTGAAGTGCTTGCCCGTGATTTTTGCCAAAGCTTGAATATGACAGAGGATGCCAGCGAATTTGTTGCATGGCTTGTGCGCAGGCATTTGGTGATGGCTGTCACCTCGCAGCGTTTTGACTTATCTGACCCCGAAGTGATTCAAACCTTTGCTGACAAAGTTGGCAATATGGAACGCCTGAACTGTTTATTATGCCTCACCGTGGCAGATATTGCAGCCGTAGGTCCTAATGTTTGGAATGATTGGAAAGGTTCACTCTTACGCCAATTGTATCATGCTACTCGTCATGCACTGATGGGCGAAAAAATTAACCCTGAAGTCTTAGAAGAGCAGCAACAAGCACGTATTCGAAGTGTACTCAAACTGTCGGATAAAAAAGCAGAAACTATTCAACATGTTCTTTCTCGTATGCCAAATCGTTGTATTGCACATTTCCCACCTTATCAACTTGTGCCTATTTCAGAAATGTTAGCAGAATCAGGTTTCCTTGATGATAAGTCGGACTATGCAATTGGCCACTTTGTTGACCATGACCGCTGCGATACCATGGTTATGGTCGCTGCTAATGAAAAGCAGGCTTTATTTGCTAAGTTGGCGCAAGTTATTGCTGCAGGACAAATCAATGTGGTCGCTGCCCACGCCTTTTCATTGGGCAATGGTAAAGTCTTAGATGTATTCCATATTCAAAACAAAGATAAACAACCGCTCGTTGAAGCACCTGACCTTGATAGACTACAGTCTCGTATCGGTAAAATGTTGGATTCCGATGATACTCTAGAAGCACCCAAAGCAACAGCTGTTCGAAGCAATGTATTGATGGAACGTGTACCTGTCCGAGTACGTACCCTACCCCTCGCATCTTTTAGTCAAACAGCGGTGGAAGTGGCTTCTGCAGATAGACCTGGTTTGCTGGCTGCTCTGACCTATGAAATCACGAAGGAAGGTTTTGCTATTCATGGTGCTGCGATTTCAAGCTTTGGGGAACGCGTAGTGGATGTATTCTTTATTCAAGATAATGGAAAACAGCTTTCAGAAGAACAAATTAAAACACTCTTTATGGCATTAAGAGATGTTGCTGATTTAGAAACTAAAGACGAATAATATCGGTTAAATGCTCAACCCTAGGTGATAGTATTTTGATCGTAGCTGGGGTCACCACGATTAAGTCAAAGCGACATTGGGTATTGGCATAATCTGCATGTTGCCCTAACCATGTTTGCGCAGCAGATATCATACGCCGTTGTTTGTCCGTATGCATAGCATCTAAGCTTGATTCACGATTCTTATGTCCTTTCACTTCAACAAAGGTCAATATTTCGCCTTTCAGCGCAATAATATCTAGCTCACCCCTACCTAACCTGCGATTCCGCTCAATAATAGTATAACCGTTCTTTTCAAGGTAAACGCAAGCGACACTCTCAGCTTTCTTGCCTTTAGCTGTGCTCATCGGCTTTGGGGTGAATCAAGGCATATACTCTAGAGCGCGTAACATCCAAGGTTTTGGCAACCTGTTTTGCAGATGCAGATGCAGATAAACCACTATCCAAAGCTTTATCCAAAGCTGCTTGAATCATAACATCATCTGCCTCTTTGATTTCACCTGCACCCATCATCACCACCATTTCACCACGCCCATCATGCGCTTGAAAATGAGCAACAACTTCATCCAAAGTTCCATGAATAAATTCTTCATAGATTTTGGTCAGCTCGCGCCCCACCACACAGGGTCTATCGCCCATATGTTCCATGGCTTGCAAAGCCTCTAAGGTTTTGAGTATGCGTTTGGGTGACTCTAGAAATACTTGCGTATCTTTGGCTTGTTGGATTCTGGATAACAAGGATATTCTGGCTTTACCTTTGCGAGGCAAAAAACCCAAGTAGGTAAAAATATCCGTGGGTAATCCCGATGCAGCCAAGGCTGCAATGGGACTGGATGCACCGGGAATGGTCACCACATCCAAACCTTTCTCACGCAATAGATGCACCACATGATAACCGGGGTCGTTAATCAAAGGTGTACCCGCATCTGAAATTAATGCCACATCTTTGCCATCTTCAAGCAGTGCCGTGATGTGTTTGGCAGCTTTATTTTCATTGTGGTCATGGCAAGGGATAAGTTTGGTATTAATCCCATAAAAATCCAGCAACTTACGGCTTGTTCGTGTATCTTCACAGGCAATGACATCTACGTTTTTCAACGTTTCCACGGCACGGAAGGTCATATCTTGTAAATTACCAATCGGTGTGGCGACAATAAAAAGTTTACCCTTTCCCAGTTGATGTTTAGTTTGCGTATCCATGTTCAAGTCAGCTTATCCGTTTACCTTACTTTCTGCAATCTTACTCAGTGCAGTAGTGCTTACAAGCTGCGGTGGTGGGAGCAAGCGAAATACCATTCATGTTGACCAGCAAAAAGAAGAAGAGCTAAAAGCCAAAGCTGAAGCCGAACGTTTGGCAGGCATACATGCACAACAACAATACAACATCGACCAACTGGTCATGCAAGCCAAGCTAGAAAATCCAGAGACTACGGCTTTAAACCAGCTTCAAGCCATGAGCCAAGACCCTAATATTCCTGTACAAAGCCAAGGGCAGGCAGCACTTCAATATGCAGAGCTTTTATTTGAATTTGCACGCCCTGATGCGTTTAAAGTCACCGAAGAAACCATTGAGCAATGGCCAAGCCATCCATACTTGCCCCATATGTATAATATATTGGCTGAGCAATGGGTGCTTTTAGAAAACCCTGAAGCAGCTATAAAAAACTTAACTTTAGCTTTGGAACAGCCGCAAGTAGACCCGTATTCATTAGCAGAAAACATAGACCTCTCCAATTCACTTTTTGAGCTCATTTCTCAGGAAAGTAAGTTAGATTGGTTACTCGCTGTCTCTAAACATGATACCATGAACCAAGATTTATGGTTGAAGCGTGCGGCAGCCATTGCATCTTTAGATGATGTATTACAACTACGTCATTCAGCACACCCGCTAAGCATAGAACAAGTTAATTTTTATCGTTATTTTGCCCGTGAACGTTTGATGGTTGGTGATTACCATACCGTTCGGTTAACTGCGAAAATTTTAGAAAATGATATGCCTGAAAGTGATGTGTATGAGACTGTAAAGGCTTGGGCAGACAGTGAAGGCAATCATATTACACTTGGTATTTTATTACCCCTTAGTGGCAAGTATGCAGCCTATGGTAAACAAGCTTTGCGTGGAATCCGCCTTGCCATAAGCCGACCTGAGTTTGAAGATAATGTTATCTTGCGAATCATAGACACTCAAGGTGATGCAGAATTAACAGTTTTGGGTTATGAGCAACTCACCAAGTCAGGTGTAAGTTGGGTTATTGGTCCTCTTTTGAGTAGCAATACACAAGCACTCATTCCTTTTTTACTTGAGAATATACCCGTTATTTCTTTATCCAATAACATTCAACTAGCAGAAGAATCTCCATCTTTATTTATTCATAGCCTAGCTAAAGTTGTACAAGCTGATTTCATGGCACGTTATGCCATTAAGAAAGGTCATGCAAAAGCTGTTATTTTACATACATATACAGATAGTGCTTTTGATGAAGCAGCAGCTTATGCCCAAACATTTATAGATGCGGGTGGCAAGGTTTTGGATATTGTTGAATTGGAAAAAGGTTTCCGTGATAACCGACCTGATTTAATGGCTATGCGCTATCGAACAGATGATGAGGAACTATTATCCTCATTGGACGAAGATTTGTTTTTGTTTAGCCCAGAGCAAAATATGGATATCAAAATGCCACTTGAATTTGATCATATGTACATTGTGGTGAACGGTAAAAGACTTGCTGTATTGGCAGGTCAAATGGCTTACGCAGATATTCGTAATGTACAACTCTATAGTAGTTACCGTTGGCAAGATGGGCACTTGATGGATGACCACGGTCGATATTTGGGTGGGGCTGAATTTGCCGCACCATTTACAAGTGTTGAACAACCCAACCAAGCTGTCTTAGATGTACAAAGCCAGTATCGTATTATTTGGGATAATGATGATATGAGCCCTTTATTCACCCTAGCATACGACACTGCTATGAATATTGCCGCATTGGGCTCACGCATGGGTTTTAAAGGCAAAGATGCTATTGAAGCCTTATTAAATAGTGATGGATTCCCCGCTATCAGTGGTAATTACTACTTTGATGAGCATGGTATCAGTCAAAAAACATTTGCCATTCAGCATATTCGCCACGGAAATATTGAAACCCTTCAAAGTACAGAATAAATAGTTACCTGCATTATGATTGTTTGATTTAGCGAACACCTTTTCTTAGATACTCTACAATAGCTTCTGCTCAATCATTTTTTGTAATACATGGCGCTCACCACGCTCGGCATCAGATGTTTGATTGCGAAACCACGTACGCTGCCGTTTCGCATACTTACGTGTTGCAGTAATGCCCTTTTCAATCGCTTCATCCAGTGTACAGTCACCTTGAAGGTGATCTAAAAGCTGGCGGTAACCCACTGCTCGCATCACAGGGTGAGTTGTGGGCAAACTAAGCGATTCAAGCCATTTTACTTCATCCAACCAACCTGCTTGCATCATCTGCTCAAAGCGTTGTGCAATGCAAGTTCTAAGCACTTCTGTTGCTACTTCTAACACAAATACAGGACAATCTAATGATTGTTTAGCTTGAGTCGTCACTTCATGTTGTTTTTGATGCCATGTTGATAGTGTTGTGCCCGTGCTTTCAAACACACACAAACCACGAATAATACGCTGTGTATCGTTCATTTCTAAGCGGGCAGCAAGTTGTGCATCAACCTTGGTTAACATCGCATATAAATAAGGTGTCCCATGCTGTTGCTGCAAGGCTTCAAAGTGAGTGCGCACCCCATCTTTTTCTGCGGGTATATCTGCAAAACCATGTGTTAATGCTTTGAGATACATGCCTGTACCACCCACAATCAAGGGTACTCGACCTTGTTCATTTTCTTCTGCAATAATCTGACGCGCAGCATTCGCCCATATTTGGGCATTCCAGATATTGGATGTATCTGTACAATCAATCAGGTGATGCTTTACCTTGGCTTGCTCTTCAACACTTGCCTTGGATGTACCAATATCAAGCCCACTGTACACCTGCATAGAATCACAAGAGATAATGCAAACATCAGCAACTTGCGCCAAATCTAAGGCTAGCGATGATTTTCCTGTGCCTGTTGCACCCACTAAAGCAATGGCTTTAAGTGTTGCTTGTGACGGCATCAATTAATCTCGAAAATTGGTGAAGTGTAAAGGCCTATCTGCATCCATTTGACGAATCAATGCCATAGCTGCCTGCAATTCATCACGTTTTTTACCTGTAACACGTACTTGCTCACCTTGAATGGCAGCTTGTACTTTCATTTTCTCTTGTTTGATAAGTTTAACAATTTTCTTGGCAAGTTCTTTATCTATGCCTTGTTTAATGGTTAATATTTGACGCTTGGTATCACCTGATGCGTTTTCAGCTTCACCATACTCGAGTGACTTGGCATCCAACTTACGCCTAACCATTTTAGCCCGTAAAATTTCACAAACCGTATTCAAGTTATTCGTATCATCGCCTGTCAACTTCACCACACCTGCTTCAAGTTCAATCGATGCTTTGCTATGTTTAAAATCATAACGCGTTGTAATTTCTTTTCTCACCTGATTGACCGCATTATCCATTTCCTGCATATCAATCTCGCAAACAATATCAAAGCTTGGCATACTTTTAACTTACTCCTTTCTTATACTTCAACATCTCTACCCATACGCATCACAAAGTCTTCTTGCTGCACAGCGTTAACAAGTGCTTCTTCATATTCAACGCTACCCTTCTCAACCATTTGTTGTAAATGTTGATCAAATGACTGGCTACCATAAATTGTCGTGCCTTCTTCAATCGCTTTCGGAATATCTCCAAAGCGGTGTTCAAGGATATAATGGCGAATCACCGAGTTACAAATTAAAATTTCCAGTGCTGCTACACGACCTTTACCATCTTTTCGTGGCAATAGTTTTTGCACAATAATCGCACGCAAGTTTTGCCCCAACCGTTCTCGAATCGCATCTTGTTCATCTAGGCCAAAGGATGACATTAAACGTTGAATGGTACCGACTGCGGTGGTTGCATGGACAGTGACCATAACCAAATGACCTGTTTCAGATGCTTGTAGCGCAAGTTGAATCACTTCTCTATCCCTTGCTTCACCTGCCACAATAATATCAGGAGCTTCTCGCAACGCATCGGACAAACCATCTGCATAGGTAGCCACATCTTCGCCCAGTTGACGCTGACATACCGTACCTTTTTTGCTTGTACTGTATCGAAACTCCATGGGATCCTCAATCGTGACCACGTGTACGGGGCGATGTGAGACAATATGATCCAGCATTGCTGCCATGGTCGTTGATTTACCTGAGCCTGTCGCACCCGCGATAATAATCAGTCCATTTCTATTATCTGTAATTTCACGAATAACTGGCGGCAAATGCAAATCATCAAAACTTGGTATTTTTTTAGGAATAATACGTGCAACTACACCAAAATCACCATTTGTACGCATCATATGAATACGAAAATGCGCCACATTCTCTAAAGAGTAATGGAAATCTAAGCTTTTATGCTTTTCCACATCCACAAACTCATGATGATCACGTAGCATATGTTTAATCATAGCTTTAACTTGATCTCTATCTTGAACTGGGATTTGTTCTGGGGAGACTGTAATCACAGCACCATTAATACGCATCCGAACCCTATCATCTGTGCGTACAATCAAATCTGACGCACCATGTTTGTTGGCTGCTAACAATAAGTCATCAATCACATGCCAATCACTCATACTGCCTCCCACACTCTATATCTTAAATAGATAATCCACCGCCACTGGTTGCCAACTGATCCAAACTCTTTCCACTGTCACCATCGGTTGATTCTAAACGTGACATTTTCATGCTCAAACGCAAATCATTGACCGCATCAGCATTTTTCAAGGCTTCATCTTCAGATATTTTACCTGATTTCCACAGCTTCAACAGTGCTTGGTCAAAGGTATTCATACCATAATTACCGCCGTTCATCATGGTCTCCTTAATACCCATAATATCCCATTTGCTAATTTGGTCAGCAACACGTGCTGTATTGACAAGAATCTCAGTCGCCACTGTCCGCCCACCATCTACCGTACGCACCAAACGTTGTGATAAAATGGCTTTCATATTCATCGCAAGATTTAATTGAATTTGCAAATGCAACTCTTCAGGGAAAAAATTGCGAATCCGCTCTAGGGCTTGGTTAGAGTTATTGGCATGTAGGGTTGCTACGCAAACATGACCTGTTTCTGCAAATTCCAAGGCATGTTCCATGGTTTCTCTATCGCGAATTTCACCCACCAAAATTAAATCGGGTGCTTGTCGAAGTGCATTTTTAAGTGCATGTTGAAAATCCAATGTGTCTGTTCCTACTTCACGTTGCGTTACAACTGATTTCTGGTGTTTATGTACAAACTCAATGGGATCTTCAATCGTGATAATATGGCCCGCAGCATGTTTATTCCTATGATCAATCATCGCAGCCAACGATGTTGATTTACCTGAGCTGGTCGCTCCCACCATAATCACTAGACCACGTTTATTCATAATAATATCTTTAAAAACTTGGGGTAAATTTAAATCATCAATAGTTGGTACATCAGTGGTGATTTTACGAATCACCATGCCAACATCCCCACGCTGTTTGAATATATTTACCCGAAACCTACCCATATTATCGTAAGCAATGGCTAAATTCATTTCCATATTCTCTGAAAACTCTGATTTTTGCTTTTCCGACATTGTAGAATTTGCAAGTTGCTCACATTGTACCGCAGTAAGTGGCGCTTGTTTTAAGGGCACAACTTTAGAATTAATACGGTATGACGGTGGCATTTCAGAAGTAATATACAAGTCTGATGCATCTTGTTTAACCATGACTTGCAACAATTGTTTAATCGAAATCTTTTGTTCTGGTACTGAACTCATAATGATTTACCCACCAAATAGTTTTTTATTTTGTGCTTTCTCCAGCGCTGCTTCTTGTGTTATTTTTCGCTGCCTGACTAAGTCTTGCAAGCACATATCTAAAGTTTGCATACCTTCGCGTTGTCCTGTTTGCATCACGGAGACCATTTGCGCCAATTTATTTTCACGAATCAGATTGCGAATCGCAGGATTACCTAACATAATCTCATGAGCTGCAACCCGACTTTTTCCATCCGTTGTTTTCAAAAGACTTTGTGAAATCACGGCACGCAAGGATTCAGACAACATTGCGCGTACCATATCTTTTTCAGCTGCAGGAAATACATCAATGATTCGGTCAATGGTT
>JALUNK010000030.1 GCA_027055255.1 Ghiorsea sp. | reverse complement strand
TGAACCTACTGTACCAACCACTGGCTCTCGCTGCCATCGAATTGGCGCGTCGCTGTCATACCGTAGGCAGCAAACCATGACTCCACCCAAGCATCGTCATCATCTTTCATCACGATGCGATACTGTCTCCTCATTTTTTGCAGCAGTACAGGCACTAGCGATACCACTTGTGCCTGTTGTATTAACGCATCTTCCAGTGCCACCTGAGAAGTTAACGACAAATCTGACTCAATGGTCACCATAATTTCTTTGGAAGTATTTTTAAAATTTAGCGTGCCTAAGCTATATGCATCACGAATTTGTAACAAAATATCTTTTAGCCAAGCTTGAAGTTGATAACTTAAATACCCTTGTTGCGCTTGCTGTGTTTCCACCAAAATATCTGATGAAAATGCACCTTTCACATCAATTTGAATCATAGATTGTCCATAAACATCAACATTAGGCTGAAAAATAAGCTGTAGTTTTCGCCCTTTAGGCGTCAAAAAGAATCCGCGCTTATCTGCTAAAGTATAAGCAAGATTCATTAGTTCATGGGATAGGTTCGTATCACCTTCCGTCAGCCCTTGTACTTGAATGCTTAAGTCCCATTTAGGCTGTTGGTTTATCATAGCAATACCAAAACCTAACAAATACCTTTGTACTTGAACGGGGTTAAACACCAAGTCTACCCAGCGCTTATCTGCCTTATACTGCAACACCAATGAAGTGCGCCCTTTAAGTTTACCTGTTTTCTCAAGACCTTCTGTTGGTACAACGCGTTGCCACAACGTCGGAAGTGCAAGCTGCATAGCATCACTTACGCTCAAACGCACACTACTATCTTCTGGGTACACTCGGATATGAAACCGTGCATCTGCACCTTCCGCCCAAGTTATAGAGGCTGAGAAAAACAGACTAAGCAACATGAAAGCTACGCGCATTATTTCACTACCCGCAAGTGTGCATATTTTTTCCCTTTAGGACCTTTAGAAGCCTCGGCTTTGGAAGCGGCAGATGTTTCAATTAATTTCATCTCTGGCTTAGAAACTTCTGCTTTTAATTCATCGGGTTTAAGCTCATCTACAGCATCCAATACCATTTTTACTGTTTCAGGAATACTTTCATGCCAAATTAAACCTGATTCCATATCCAAGTCAGGCACATATGCCGCCCAAATACGATTCATCGGAATCACACAGTGGTGCGCTGCACCTGAAAAAGAAAAATTGGACTCAACAAATCCATCACGAATATAAATCGGCTGCGGCATTCTGGTATTTAGCACCAGCCTTAATGCTGGGTCACCCTGTAAAAAAACAGGCACCTGTACATCTTCGGATGTCGCATCTACCACA
Organism: Ghiorsea sp.; assembly: GCA_027055255.1. Lineage (GTDB taxonomy): Bacteria > Pseudomonadota > Zetaproteobacteria > Mariprofundales > Mariprofundaceae > Ghiorsea. The sequence goes on along the minus strand of JALUNK010000030.1, from coordinate 2,652 downwards.
ATATAAATACGCCCTTTTTCGTGAAAGAAATTGCGTAGTTTTTTAGCTTTGAGAGCATCTTCAAAATCAATGCTCATGATGCAATACGCCTCACATTAGACTTGCGCATGAAACACCCATTCATCGACTGGTTTACCGTGCTTAAAGTGTGATTCGATAATCTTATCTACTTTACTTTCATCTAGGTTTGCATACCACACACCTTCAGGGTGAACCACCATGATTGGCCCCTGCTTACAAACGCCCAAGCAACCTGCACGGTTTACCCGCACGGCATCTTCTCCTTCTGTCAAACCTGCTTTATCCACAGCCTCTTTAATATACTTTAATAATGGCATGTTTTCGCCACAAGACTTACCTACACACATAATTACATGGCGTTTATAAGGCGCTATACTAAGCTCTTTCAAGGCTTCTGGCATGGTTCTTCCTTCCTATCATTCGGTCTGTATTGCGTAACGTAACCATTTATTGACCGTATGTCATAAATTTGTATGAAAAAATTGACTTGGTCAAACGCCTTGTTTGTGGTGAACTTCGTGCTATGCAAATTCCGTCTCATATTGAAACCCTGATTCGTCAACAAAACGAAAATGGTCAAACCTTGAATGCCTACATCTATGATACCGCCCGTTTGAAAAAACGTATCACGTGCTTAAACAACATGATGCCGCAAGGTGTTGAAGTCTTCTATGCCATGAAAGCCAATCCGCACCCCGCTTTTTTGGATGCCGCTTTGTCCGTGAATGTGACAGGCATCGAAATCGCTAGCCTTGGCGAAGCATCTAAAGCCATTGATGCAGGCTTTCGTCCTGAGCAACTGATTTACACTGGCCCTGGTAAAAGCCTGGAAGAACTAACATGGTGTGTGAACAATAATATTCGTACCATTCATATTGAGTCTTTGGTGGAAGCTCACCGTATTCAAAAATTATGTGTGAAAGCAGGCAAGACCCAAGATATCTTACTTCGCATCAACGCCAATTTTGATATTCATGATGCGCAAACCACCTTTTCTGGTGGCTCTAAGAAATTTGGTATTGATGAAGAGCAACTGGATGATGCGCTACCGCAAATCCTTGCTTTGGATAAGCTAAACTTCAGAGGTTTACATGTATATGCCGCAAGTGGTGTATTGAATGTGAATGATTTGTTACATAACTGCGAGCTTGTTTTTGATTTAACCCAGCGCATCGAAGCTGAATATGAAGGTGTAAGGTGTGACATTATTGATTTCGGTGGTGGTTTTGGTGTGGACTATGAAGAAACAGGTCATGACTTTGACCCCCAAGCTTATGCCGATGGCTTGAGCGCTATGATTGAAAAGTATCATTTCCAAGGTCGCCACTTTGTTTTGGAATTGGGGCGCTGGCTTGCTGCTGAATGTGGCTGGTTTTGCACAGAAATCATCGACATCAAAACAAGCCGAGGCAAAAAACAAGTCATTTGCGCTGGCGGCATCAATCATTTCCGCAGGCCTGCGGCACTTGCCATCAACCATCCCATGAGCATTGTCTCTATGGGTCGAGATAAACTGTTCGCAGAGCAAGAATTTATCCATCAAGAGAAAGTGTATTTTGGTGGCCCGCTTTGCACCAGCGCGGATAAACTTGCCAATGATGTATATATTGAAGAAGCACACATTGGAGACATTGCCGTGTTCGGTTTAGCTGGCGCTTATGGTTTGACCATGTCCAACAATGATTTCCTAAGCCACGCCAAACCCACAGAACTTGTGGTCGATAGTTAACACATGAGTTCACCTATACTCACCATTGATATTCTTCGCCACGGCGAAACCACTATGGATGCAGGAAAGCTATATGGAGCAACGGATGTTCCCTTAAGTGAGTTAGGGAAAGAACAGCTCTTATCTGCAGTCAAATACATCCACCAAGAGCCTGTTTCAGCTATTATTAGCTCACCTTTACAACGTTGCGCATGGTTAGCGGAGCAACTTAAAAGTGAACTGCATGTATCTTATGAACGCGGTTTTGCAGAAATGGATTTTGGCGACTGGGAAGGTAGTGATATTAAAACCTTACTCAAACAAGAGCCTAATTTTCGCTTGGATGTCCGCCAGCTGAACGCACCCAATGGTGAAAGATTTGTTGATTTTCATGCGCGGGTCACTTCCGCTTGGCAGCAATATATCGATACCCACCTTGAGCAAGGCGGACATCATTTGCTGATTGCGCATGGCGGCGTGATTCGTGTTTTGCTTGGCCATGCTTTGCAAGTGCCTATGGCAAATCTTGCTAATCTTTATGTGCCTCATGCTGCATGGTCGCGCATCAGCTTTGCCCCTAATCAGCCGCCTATGCTTTGGTTTATGAATTATCATGCCTGAAACCTCTGCCGAGAAGAAAAAGCTATGGGGCAACTATTTTGCCACCCTTAGATTTTTAACGATTTTCCCAACGCCCAAAGTCAATGCCCGCATATCGCCCAAGTTATCTATGTTTCCTTTGGTGGGCTTGAGTTTAGGGCTAATCCTATATCTCTCAGGATTATTAGGCTCAGGTTTATATCCCCTTGCCACGGCTTTTATTTTATTACTTATCTGGGTAGGCAGCACAGGTTTTTTACACTTGGATGGTTTAGGCGATTTAGCCGATGGTTTGGGTGCTGCGCACCAAGATAAAACCAAAC
>JALUNK010000029.1 GCA_027055255.1 Ghiorsea sp. | reverse complement strand
TTTGTTTTTACCTGCTATTCATAGCACGCGCAAAAGTGTGGATGACATTGTGTTGCTCATGGTGAATGGCAGTTTGGCTATTGTTGGTTTGGTTGCGGGTCTCTATTTTACTATCGCGCTTGCCGATGTTATTTATCAACGTTGGGAACACGCAAAGTCTATGAAAATGTCGCAAAAAGAAGTACGTGATGAACATAAGGAATCCGAAGGTGACCCGCAGCTCAAAGCTAAAGTTCGCCAAATACAAATGGAACAAGCGCAAAATCGTATGATGGCCGATGTGCCTAAAGCGGATGTTGTCATTACCAATCCAACTCATTTCGCTGTGGCATTAAAATATGACACTCAAGGTGGCGGTGCGCCACGTGTTGTAGCCAAAGGCAAAGATAAAATTGCTCAAAAAATCAAAGCTTTAGCCAAAGAAAATGGTGTACCTATCCGAGAGAATAAACTTTTGGCGCGTTCCTTGTTTAAGGATGTTGAGATTGGTCATGAGATTCCTGAAACGCTTTTTGAAGCGGTGGCAGTGATCTTGGCAGAAATCTTTAAAGTGAAATAAGGGGAAACTATGCTGGCAAGCGCAACGATGACATTTCAACGCATGAGTAGGCATACGGATGTGATGTTGGCTGTGGGTGTATTGGCAGTCATCATGATTATGATGGTGCCACTGCCCACATGGATTATGGATGCTTTGTTGGCGCTGAATATTGCAGCAGGCATTTTGATTTTGTTGACAGCACTCTATGTATTGAAACCTCTGGAATTCTCCATTTTTCCGTCATTACTTTTACTGACCACTTTATTTCGACTTTCTTTGAATGTGGCAACAACCCGTTTGATATTGTTGCATGGGCAAGAAGGAACAGCAGCTGCAGGGCAAGTGATTGAGGGGTTTGGTCAGTTTGTGGTTGGCGGCAACACAGTGGTTGGTTTGATTATCTTTATTGTCTTGGTGTTGATTAACTTTGTAGTGATTACCAAAGGTTCAACACGGATTGCAGAGGTGGCTGCAAGATTTACATTGGATGCTATGCCAGGCAAGCAAATGGCCATTGATGCCGATTTGAATGCAGGTATGATTAATGAAGAGCAAGCCAAACAGCGGCGTACAGATGTGGCACGGGAAGCAGAATTTTATGGCTCCATGGATGGTGCAGCAAAGTTTGTGCGCGGTGATGCAGTTGCAGGTTTGATTATTACGGCTATCAATTTGATTGCAGGCATTATCATTGGTACAGCGCAACAAGGCATGTCCATGGGTGATGCCATGAATGTGTACAGTATTTTGACGGTGGGTGATGGGCTAGTATCTCAAATCCCTGCACTTATTATTTCAACGGCTGCGGGTATTGTGATTACTCGAGCAGGTAGTGGCGACACCATGTCTGTTGAAATATCAGATCAATTTACAGCCCACCCTAAGGTCCATTTTATTGCTTCAGGTTCGATGTTGTTTCTTGGTTTGGTTCCTGGGCTTCCTTTCCTTCCTTTTATGTTGCTGGCTGGAGGGCTTGGATTTACGGGATGGTATTTGCAAACGGCAGAGAATGAGAAAATCGCTAACCCTGATTTAGAGGCAGATGTTTTGTCATCATCTGAGCCCGTTGAAGAACAACCCATGAATGATTTATTGGTGGTTGACCCTATCCGTTTGGAAGTAGGTTATGGTTTAATTGATTTGGTTGAAGGCTCCAATGAAGGTAATCTTCTTGAACGTTTGCAAACAGTTCGCCGTCAAATTGCTCAAGAAATTGGTTTTGTTCTGCCTCCCGTGCACATTAAAGATAACTTACAATTGGGTGTGGGTGATTATCGCGTGTTGGTGCGTGGTGCAGAAGTTGGACGTAGCGAAATTCGTCCAAGAAATTTAATGGCGTTAGAAGGTCAAATATCGGGTGCACCTGTGGAAGGTATTGCGACCCAAGAGCCTGCATTTGGCTTGCCTGCGCTTTGGATTACTCAAGATAAACGACAACAAGCAGAACTTTCTGGTTATACAGTTGTAGAGCCTGTCACCGTTGTGGTTACGCATATCACGGAGATTCTTCGTACACATGCAGCAGAAATGTTAGATAGAGCACAAACACGTGAACTTGTAGATATGTTAACCGAGCGCTATCCCAAAGTGATTGAAGATATTGTGCCCGCCCAAGTTTCTTTCGGTTTATTACAAAATGTATTGCAGCGCCTACTTTCTGAATGGGTACCGATTCGAGATTTATTATTGATTGTTGAAACCCTTGCAGATGGACTTAATGAGCAATTGGAGTTTCAAGGATTGGTTGAAAAGGTCAGACAAAAATTAGGACGTAGTATTGTACAATCGCATCTGAATGAGGATCAAGAGCTGACGGTGTTTACGATTGATTCAGCACTTGAGCAAACCATGACAGAACGCCTTAATCAATCGGCTACGGGGTACTTGCCTTTGCCGCTAGAGTTTAATCAGTGGCAACGTTTGTTAACGCGTTTCACTGATATTGTTTCTGGTCAACAAGTTGATACCCCAGTGCTTTTAACCACACCGCAACTTCGCCCTCATCTCGCAATGGCATTGGGTAAAGTGATGCCTCGGGTGGCAGTCTTATCAGTGGCGGAAATACCAGCGCGTATTCACGTACAAACATTAGCTAAATTAGGCTTACATGATGCAAATTAAATCATTTTCAGCACCAAGATTACATGAAGCTTTGGCAATGGTACGTCAGGATTTGGGTCCTGACGCCGTGATTTTGGATAGAACGGAATCCAAGCTTGAATCAGGGGTGTCGGTGTGGAATGTGCATGCCGCACTTGATTATGAGGAATCGCCACGCCCTAATACTGTCAAAGATTCATCAGTTTCAAATTTAGAGGCATCGATGCAAAGGTTGGAGAAAATTGCGACCAGCTTAGGCAATCGTGATGCTGAAGATTATCGACATGCGATGCCTAATAAAACAGTGCGCGATGCTTTTAATCATTTGTTGGGTTTAGGCGTGTCGGCAGTGAATGCCTTTGAGCTCGCAGAAGATTATGCCAAGCAGGCAGAAATTAATATGCTAACATTGGCATGGGCGGCACCACTAAACCTTAAGAAGAATAAAGAAGTGATATTGGTTTCTGGTGCTAGTGGAACAGGCAAAACACTGTTTATAGCTAAGCTAGCTACATATTACAGCCTCAAAGGTGTGTCTGTGGCATTGATGAGTACGGACACAAACCGTTTGGGTGGCACTGCTGTATTATCTTCATATGCAGCCATTTTAGGTGTTCCATTTTCTGAACTGCATTGCCAAGAAAATATCATACAAGCACAACAAGAATCAAAAGCGGCACAACTTGTGCTTATTGATACTGAAGGTTGGAACAATCGCCATGCTTCAGGGCTGAGACAGCAAATGAAGCTTTGGGATGATTTAGCTTGCACACGGAAAATTTTACTGATGTCTGCAAGCATGGATGAATCGGATGGGTTAGCGATGTTAACACGTGCGAGTGGATTGGGTTTTACGGATATTGCATTTAGTAAGCTCGATGAAACATCCAAACCTGGGAAAATTGTTAACTGGGCTGAGGCATCAAGAATGCCGATGTCATATTGTAGTTTTGGTCCTGAAGTACCGGATCAAATTGGCTGGCTAACGCCCAAGGCGTTAACGGCGATACTTATAAAACAGTATAAGCAACAACTGGATGAGCAAGAGCTAAGAAAACAAGGTAAGGAGATGATTGCATGAGTGTTGGAAAAGAGATGCCGCGTGTCATTGCCATGAGTAGCGGGAAAGGCGGTGTTGGCAAAACATTTTTTTCAGTTCACCTAGCGGCTTATGCAGCGTCCAAGGGTAAACGTGTTTTATTGATGGATGCAGACTTGGGTCTTGCCAATGTTGATGTGATGTTGGGTGTGTCTGCCAATGGTTCGGTGCTGGATATGGTGCGTGGTGAAAAGTCATTGCAGCAGTTGATTGTGTCCTCAGGTGAAGGGTTCGATGTGTTGCCAGGTGGTAGTGGATTATATGAGTTAACCGCATTGGATGCGGGGCAACAGCAAGTGATGATGGATGAGATGCGCAGTGTCTCAGACAATTATGATTTGGTATTGATTGATGTGGCAGCGGGTATTGGTGATAATGTTTTATACTTTGTATCGGCGGCAGAATCAGCATTGGTGGTGCTCACGCCTGAACCAACATCTTTAACCGATGCTTATGCACTTATTAAAGTGCTATCTAGGCAGCGTGGCGTAAAGCGTTTTATGGTGGTCGTCAATCAAGCAGAGGCTTTTGATGCTCAAGTCACTTTTCGCCGATTGGTTTCTGTTGCTGACCGATATTTGGATGTTCATTTGGATTATGTTGGGTATTTACCGTATGCACCTGAAGTACGCAAAACGATTCAAAACCAAACATTGTTTCAAGATGAAGATTCCCCACAAACCAAACAAGCATTGGATGTAGTGCTTGGAAGTATTTTATCGCGGCCTAGAGATATTCATAGGCATGGTGGGTTACAGTTTTTTTGGGAACATAGTTTGAATGAAGGTTTGTCCGCACAAGCGGAATAAAAGGAGCTTATGATGAATTTATACTATTCTTTAGTTACAGGTGCGGTTGCAGGTGCGTGTGTAGCATTTTCTGTTTGCATGATTAAAGATTTAACGATAGCGGATACACTTTACCGTATGTTCATTGTGGGCATTGGTGGAGCTTGGATTGGATTCTTACTGTCATGGTTAAACATGATTTTACCGCGCTTGGATAAACATCAAAATCAACAGCGTGAACATCATATATGAGTTTAGCACAATATGATGCACATGCATCATTGCAAGATCCTGAAGCTTTGCTCAAGGAATACTTGCCCATGATTAAATATCACGCAGATCAACTGATGCGGCGAACACCCGCATCCATTGAGTTGGATGATATGATTGATGCTGGGGTGCTGGGTTTACTTGATGGAGCACAGCGCTTTGATGTTAGCAAAGATGTATTATTCAAAACATTTGCTGCCTACCGGGTGCGTGGAGCGATGATTGATTATCTTCGTGCATTTGATTGGATGCCTAGGGGGTTACGCGACACATCGAAAGCATTGCAAGGTGCTTTTCATGTATTGGAACAACGTTTTGGGCGACCTGCAGAAGAAAAAGAGATTGCTGAATTTTTAGAAATGAATATTGAAACGTATCGGCAAAAACTTGATCAAGTTCGTTCGATGTCGGTGGTCTATTTTGATGATTTACCCACAGTTTCAAGTAGCAGTGACGATGAATTGCATATTTTAGATATGATTGAAGGAGATGCTTCTTTGATGCCTGAGCATCAAACGGCGATGGGTCAGTTTGTAGACAAACTAGCGAGTGCTATTGAAAGCTTACCCAAGAAAGAAGCGATTCTTTTAAGTTTATATTACTACGAAGAATTAACCATGAAAGAAGTTGCTTTGGTTCTTGGGTTAACAGAATCACGTGTTTCACAGGTGCATAGCCAAATGGTCATGCGCTTACGTGGTCACTTAAGTTTATCAAAGGATGGACATTCTACAGTGCGTAAGAGGAGAGTATCATGAGTGAATGGTTGAGTGTAGATAGGTTGAGTTTGGTATTTGATGTTGTATTAGTAGCCTCAATTTTTGTTTTGTGGGGTTTATGGTTTCAGCAAAGTAAGCAGCGGAAAAATGTTGAACATATGTTGCAGCAAGCAGCTAAAGACTTACAGGCTGCAACGACATTACTTGATCAAGTGATGGTGCAGTTGCCTAAACAACAATTAGAAGGTTTGACGCAAGCCAAAGAAGTAGATTCAGCGCCTGTGAAACCATCACTTACGGCACGAGAACAAGCATATATTCAGCGCAATATTCAGCAGCTTCAAACACCTAAACTTAAGCAGAAAATAGCTAAGAAGCCTAAACAGGAAGATAATATTGCTGCAAAGATTATGCGGCTTCACCGGGAAGGTTTGGATATCAAGGGTATTGCAAAGCGGCTTAGTTTGCCCATTGCACAAGTGCGTTTGATGCTATTGTTGCAAACATCAAAAGCTTGAATAAGACTTAAATATGATTCCCTTTTTGAATGCGAGTTTGCCTGCCATGATGCAGCTCAATCGTTCAGAAAGCAGCATGAGTTTGCCATGGTCTAATGGTAGTTTGTTATCAGGACGGTTAATACCAGCCACTGATGGAGCTGGGGCTTTATTGTTATTAGGTCAATATAGGCTTAAAGCTGAAGTTCCGCCTAATGTTCCTATGGGTAAAGTTTGGTTGGAGTTAATCCGTGGCGAAAAACCTTTACAGTTTCGCCTGTTATCTGAGCAACAAGCGCAACTGTTTGTGATGGATTTATTACAGAAACATCAAAAGAAATTATTACCGAATCATCCCATACTACAAGACTTGGCACAGCAGAAGGTGGAAGGATTTAAATTACCTGCTGAATTGATACCCTATGGGGTAGAACAACATTACCACCGTTTACACCTCATCCACCCTGAAGATGGGCAGAGCCGCGGATATGTACAGCAAGAAGCAACGCCTGACGGGTTTATCCTATATGGTCGGTTGGAGTTGCCACAGATGGGGCTGGTTGCATTTTCACTAAGTGGTTCACATCTTGGTGTTTGGGATATACATATCCACCTGCAAAATAAACAAAAAAACTACATATTTGAGCATCAATTTAATGCTTGGTTAAAAGAACAAGAGGTTATGTATGACGTAACTTTTTCAGGTCGTTTATTGGAAGGCATTCCAGAAAGCATGGGCAGCAGCACTACGCATTATCAAGTTTAAGGTATGGTGTAATTTCATTCCACATACTATCTAAGATGTGTTGTTGGTTTTGCATAAATAACACGGACTGCGCATGAAGCTCATTTAACTCGTCAGGTTTAGCCAAGAATCTAGAGATTGCAGCTTCGAGTTCATGTTTGTCTTTCACAATAAGTGCAGCACCTTTTTTCTGCATGTCATCATAAATGGCTTTGAAGTTTTGCACATATTGACCTGAAATAACACCACGCCCACAGACCGCAGGCTCTAACGGGTTATGCCCACCAATATTGACTAAACTCCCACCAATAAATACTACATCAGCGATAGTATAAAGTGATGTTAATACACCCATAGCATCGATGAGTACAACATCTTCATGCCCTGTTCGCTCCTCAGCATAACGAGTGTAACTCAAACCTTGCTCACTTAGCAATTTAGCAACACCAATAAAGCGTTCAGGATGCCTAGGGACAATAAGTGTTAATAAGTTTGATTGTTGCTGCTTCCATATGGGTAGCAGATCTAAGATTTGTGCTTCTTCATCTTCATGGGTGCTGGCAATAATTAAAATAGGGCGTTTGGCAGTAGGGTCAATCATCTGACGCACTTGGGCTGCATCCACATTGGGTGTTTGTACGGCAAACTTGAGATTGCCAACTGTTTTGATGTTTTGTTTATCCACGCCCATAGCCTCTAAGCGCACTGCATCTATATCACTTTGTGCAAGGAATAAAGAAACAGCACTTAGCCAACGCGTCCAGAGTTTTCTGGTTTTATAATATTTGGGGAAAGAGCGGTCGGATATGCGGGTATTGATGCCAACAATAGGGATGCCCTGTTTTTTACATGCCTTAAGCATACCTGGCCAAAATTCAGTTTCGTTCAAAAGAAGTAAGCTGGGGTTTAAATGTTTGATAAAGCGAGCCATCAAAAAAGGTAAGTCCCAAGGTAGCCAGCTTTTGCTAATACGGTCTTTAAATAGTCGTTCAGCATGGGCATAACCTGTGCGTGTAACGACAGTAAGGTGAACAGCTTTCCCATGATGTGAAAGTTTATCAATCAGAGGTGCCACAGATGCCACTTCACCCATGGAACATGCGTGAACCCAAACAGTGCCTTTTTGCACGGAAGGACGCTGAAACGTCATATGTTGTTGCCACTTGGAGGCTTGCATACTATATATAGTGTTCCTTGTGTTTTTTGTATGAAAACATAGCGGTGATATAGCTTTGAAACAAGTGCCATTGTTTTTTTATCACAGGTCAAGTACATAAACCATTGACATGTATCAGGCTTAAACTAACGCTCAAGTGATGGCAATGCCATAATAAATAAAGGGAAAGGGGCACATGATGCAGCTAAAAAGGAACTTAGAAACACAAGAAAAAAGAGAGGAAAAGTTTTCATCACTGGATATTACATATGAGGAAGAACATGCATTGGCATGGTATAGAATGAATGCATATCCTAGACCGTGTTTGACGAGGGAGCTTATTGATGAAGCACAAGTATGGTTTGATCAAATAACAAAAGAAGTGCCTTGTGATTACAAGTTAAAATATATGGTTATGGCATCAAAGGTTCCTGGTGTGTTCAACTTGGGAGGGGACTTGAGTTTGTTTATACAACTTATTCGTGAAAAGGATAAAGAAACTTTATTGAAATACGATATTGCATGTATCGAAGCGATGCACCGTATTCATAGAGGTTTAGAAAAGGAAATAACAAGTATAGCGTTAGTTCAAGGGGACGCATTAGGTGGTGGTTTTGAAGGTGTACTTGCAAATGAAATAATTATAGCTGAGAAAAGTTCTAAAATGGGGCTTCCTGATATTTTATTTAACCTTTTTCCTGGCGCTGGAGCATATAGCTTCTTATATAGAAAAGTTGGAGCTGCGTTGGCTGAAGAAATGGTTCTCAGCGGAAAATTATACACGGCACAAGAGTTATATGATTTGGGTGTAGTTAATATTCTTGTTGAAGATGGTAAGGGTGAACAAGCTGTATATAACTACATAAAAAAAGAAAACCGTCAAAGAAATGGAAGGTTAGGTTTTAGGAAGGTTAAAAATCGTAATAATCCTGTAACCCTAGATGAATTAATTGATGGGGCAAAAATATGGGCTGAAACAGCAATGAACCTTGAAGAGAAAGATTTGAGGATGATGGAGCGATTGGTTAAAAGACAGTCGGCGTTACTCAACCATTAAGTTAGGATAATCCCCTTTGCTTATGCACTACGTTGTTGGATGTAGTGCATAAGTTCCTGACGGGTCGTTTGTGCCACCTCTTTTAGCGTTTGAATGTTTGCATACAGTACTTTTATATCAGCGTTTTCAGCGATGGCTTCAATATCATCACATTTTTGTTGAATAGCCATGGCGCCAATCATACCTGCCGAGCCTTTAAGGGTATGGATAATGTTCATATAATCTGTTTTATCCTGTTGTTCAGCGGCGAAAGTTAGCGCTGATATTTTTTCATCTGTGGCAGCCATGAACTTTTCAATCAAACCCTCTACAAACTTTTCTTTCTTGGTCATGCCGCTAAGCTTATTAAGCTGAGTCGTATCAATATATTGCCAAGTTTGTTGTTGGGGAATATGTTGAATGGGTGTAGCGTTAGTAGGTGTTGGTTTATGCTTGGGTGGTATCAATTTATCAATGGCTTGCGCTAGCTTTTGATGCTCAATGGGTTTGGTGAGATAAGCATCTGCGCCAGCATTTAGGCATTCTTCAATATTGCCTGAAATAGCATCAGCCGAAAGAATAACCATAGGCAAATGCTTCCCAACCTCTAAAAAACGATAAGCTTTAATCACGTCCAACCCAGACATATGCGGCATGTTTACATCCAAGAGGGCTAAATCAAAAGTATGGTCTTCTTGCTCTAAAGCATCGAGCGCTTGTTCACCATCATCCACCATGGTGACTTGATGATTCATACGCTCTAAAAATTCACGAATGACAATTTGATTGACCTCATTGTCTTCAGCGACCAAAAGATTGAGTCCAAGGTGTTGCTCTTGTTTTTGCTGCTTAGCGATGGATGGGATATTTTGATGCAAAGATTTACCTACACAAATTTCATGTATAGCATTAAAGAGTAACGATTCATTAAGTGGATAACAAAGTACTTCAGCAAAACCTTGTTCAATAAGAACTTCAGTAGAAATTTTATCCAAGCATTCACCAACCAAGATAAATGAAACTTCATTTAAGGCTTGTTTCTTTTGCGTGCGCGTCATGAATTCATCAGCAGACATACCGAGCATACCTTGATCCACGATAGCAATGTGGAAAGGTGTTTGGGCAGCGTGGGAACCCGATAAAAGTGTAAATAAATCGAGAACATGATTGCATGTTTGTACACCTTGCCCCCAGCGTTGCATGGGGGATCGGAATTGCTCAACTTTATTTTGGGGTAGCAGGGTAAGGATTCGTGCATCGGAAAAATCTGTCTGCTTGGTACTGTTTTCTTTAGAGCAAGATTCAGGGCATTCAAAAGGGAGGGTGAACCAAAACTCTGAGCCTTCGCCTTGCTTACTGGTAAGCCCAATGTTACCACCCATAAGTTCGACCAACTCTTTAGAAATGGTTGTGCCAAGGCCAGTGCCGCCATATTGACGCGTTGTTGAGATATCGGCTTGGGTAAAACTATCAAAGATTTTAGTTTGCGCTTCTTCTAAAAGCCCAATACCAGTGTCAATTACGCGAAAGCGAAGCCATGTTTTTGAAGGCGTTGATTTATCCATGCGTTCTACAAGCACTTTAATGCTACCTTTTTCGGTGAACTTTAGAGCATTGCTGATAAAATTAATGAGTATTTGTCGAATATGCAGCTCATCACCACACAGTTGGAATTTCACATCTGCATCCACATGCGAAGTGAGTGAAAGTTTTTTCTTGGCAGCTTGTGGCATAAAAGTCTGTAGTGTTGAGCTGACAAGCATATGTAAATCAAAGGGTTTGATTTCTATGGTTTGTTTGCCTGCTTCAATCTTTGAAATATCCAATACATCCTCAATCAATGCCAAAAGCGTATGCCCTGAAGATTGAATTAAATTGGTGTAACCTTGTTGTTTTTTATCAAGTTTAGTCATAGTTAGTAGTTCACTGGCACCAATAATGCCATTTAAAGGTGTACGTAATTCATGGCTCATATTGGCAAGAAATTGCGATTTAGCTTGGTTGGCTTCATCCGCTATTTTTGTTGCAAGATATAACTTTTGTATATGCCGAGCCATAAATAGTGGCAAAGCCATAATCATGAGATAAATACCTAAAGTTGTGTGAAAGTGTTCTCCCCAATAGGGATTAAAGAAAGCGACAAAGGAAAAGCCAAGAGTAACCAACAGTGTTGTTAAAAATGTGTATTTTATTCCATACCTAAAACCATATCCAGTAATAATCCATAAGAATATTCCTACAAATAAGGTTCCTTCTTCACCACTAGAAAAATAAAGGCAGGCTGTTGAAGTAGAAATATCTCCAACAGCCATAAGTAGCCTACGTAAATGATTTGTTGAACTTGATACCGTTGACCACACTAAAAAAGATAGGGCAGCAACTAAATATACAGAAGAAACAATAAAAAGGATTTGGTTGTCTGAGAATAAGAAGTATATAAATATTGCAACAACAATAAATAGGCGCGTAAGTGACTGCGCCCATTCAGGGCTACGGCGTACATTTTTGGCTTTGGTGAAAATGTTTATTTTACCTATGGTCATTCCGCAACCATAACATGAGAATGATGATAACTTCCATGGTCAATATGCTTTGTGTGATTTGCTGAAGATAGGAAATCAAGGCTTATTGGTTGTTGATTCAAAGCATAAAAAGTATCAATAAGACTTGGGATAAGCATACTTTTTTCATAGCAAGCTTATTGCCAACTTAGAATCTTTTTAGAACATACCCAATTGCAATTTTGCTTCATCGCTCATCATACTTCTATCCCAAGGTGGCTCAAAAATAAGGTCAACATGAACATCGGTCACATTCTCTACATCCAATGTTTTTGCACGTACATCATCGACGATAAATGGGCCCATGCCGCAGCCGGGTGCAGTTAATGTCATGGTGATTTCAACATGGTTTCCACCTTCATCGGTGTCCACAATATGTACTTCATAAATCAAGCCGAGGTTTACAATATCGACTGGGATTTCAGGGTCGTACACGGTGCGTAGCGCATCCCAAACCGCAGATTCATCCACAGGGCCTTGGGCTGTTTTGACGTCTTCAACAGCCGCTTTCTTTTTATCATCGCCAAAGCCCAAACCATCAGCATCTTTACCTTCTACGCGGGCTAAGTTGCCGTTTACGGATACAGTGTATGTGCCGCCTAATTCTTGGGTAATGGCGACTTGCGCACCCTCAGGAATTATCACGGGCGTACCCAATGGAATCAATATCGCATCAATATCTCGGTTGGTGGTAATCATTTGTCCTGTGCTCATATCCTACCTATGCTAACCTGTTATTATTTTGTCATTCCCGCGAAGGCGGGAATCCAACTTTGATGTAAGTGTGAATAGATTCCCGCCTTCGCGGGAATGACGCAAGTGTTTTTTTAAACAACTAACCCTTGGTGGTTCATCTTATTCTGTCCTCGCTGGTTGCCCAGCATCTTCAATTGCAGATTTGACGGTATGCCAACAAAGCGTGGCACACTTAATACGGGATGGAAATTCTTTGACTCCTGCAAGCACGGCAAGTTTGCCCAAGGTTTCCTCATCAGGCTGAGCATCCATATCTGCGGTTGCCATATCATGAAATGCACCAAACAAAGCATTAAATTCATCCACGCTTTTTCCCTTGAGAACTTGTGTCATCAAGGATGCCGAAGCGGTAGAAATCGAGCAGCCTTGACCCTCAAACTTCACATTTTCAATGATATTGTCGTCATTGATTTGCAAATATACATGCAGTTGGTCACCGCAAAGTGGGTTAAACCCTTCTGCATCATGGCTACATGGCTCAAGCTTACCGAAGTTGCGAGGTGCTTTGGTGTGGTCAATAATAACTTCTTTGTATAAATCACCTAAACTAAACATATTTAATTCCTTAGCTTGGCAACAAGCTGCTGCGCATTTTGATGGCGGTGTTGTGGGGTGCTCGCTCCCGCAACATATATCAAGATATGCTTTGGTTGCTGCACGCCGTACGCCTTGCCCTCAATATGCTCACTACGTTTGTTCCTCAAGCTGTTAGAGATATTCATGCAAACATATCCCTAGCTTTGGTGAGTGCATCAAACAATGCATCAACTTCTGCTTCTGTATTATAAATGGAAAATGAAGCGCGAGCAGTGGCAGGCACTTTGTAGAATTGCATCACAGGCATGGCGCAATGATGACCTGCGCGAATGGCAACTCCTTCGCGGTCTAGGATTGTCCCCAAATCATGGGGATGCACACCATCCAAGACGAATGAAAGCACACATGCTTTATCTTTGGCTGTGCCGATTTGTTTTAGACCTTCAAATGCTTGCGCTTTTTTCGTGGCATAATTGAGCAATTCTTTTTCGCGCTGCATAATGGCATCAAAGCCAATGTTTTGAATGTATGTTATCGCCGCACCAAAACCAATCACGCCTGCAATATTGGGTGTTCCCGCTTCAAATTTATGCGGTAATGCGTTGTATTGTGTTTTCTCGAAAGTCACCATCAAAATCATATCACCACCACCTTGATAAGGCGGCATGGCATCCAATAATTCTTCTTTGGCAATCAACACACCCACACCTGTTGGGCCATACATTTTATGGGCGGATGTGGCATAAAAATCAATATCCAAAGCTTGGATGTCGGTGGGGATATGCGCTGCGGCTTGCGCGCCATCCACCAACACTTTAGCACCCACTTGATGCGCTTGCTTAATCATATCAGCAATGGGGTTAATCGTGCCTAAAGCGTTGGACATATGCACGATGCCAACAAGCTTGGTGCGTTCATTTAGAAGCTCGACATAAGCAGCTAAATCCAGTTCACCCGCTTCATTCATGGGAATGACTTTAAGCTTTGCGCCAACGCGTTCGCAAAGCATTTGCCAAGGCACAATATTGGAATGATGTTCCATATGTGTAATCAAGATTTCATCATCCTTGCCAATGTTTGCGCCACCCCAAGAGGATGCGACAAGATTGATGCTTTCAGTCGTACCGCGAGTAAAAATGACTTCTTTGGCCGATTTAGCATTGAAGAAATCACGAATGGTTTCACGCGCTGCTTCATAATCTTTGGTGGCGCGTTCAGATAATGAGTGTACGCCACGATGGATATTAGAATTATCTTTTTCGTAATAATGTCGAACCGTATCAATCACGCATTGTGGCTTTTGCGTGGTCGCGGCATTATCCAAATACACCAATGGGTGCCCAAATACCTCTTGGTGCAAGGTTGGAAAATCATTTCTGATTTGTTCGATATTCATATTACTCACCCAACAAGCCTTCAAGGCTTTCACCATGTGGCAGCTTGGCAAAAGCTTCTTTTTCCACATAACGACGAACGGTTTGATTGCTCATGCCAGCTAAAATTTCATCAGCAAAAGCAAAGGTTAACAATTCTTGTGCGGACTCTTCAGAAATACCGCGCGAACGAAGATAAAAGAGCTGCTTATCATCAAGCTGACCAATGGTTGCACCATGGGCA
>JALUNK010000028.1 GCA_027055255.1 Ghiorsea sp. | reverse complement strand
TTAACCTTACTTTCTTCGTCTTTAAGGTTACCAAATACAATAGCATCGGTTGGGCAACTTTGTTGGCAAGCTGTTTGCACAGCACCATCTTCAACATGACCACGAATACCTTTGTCTGCTTGATCACCCTTAGCATTGCGCAAACGTTGCACACAGAATGTGCATTTTTCCATCACACCTTTACTACGAACAGTTAGATCAGGGTTGAGTAACATTTCCATTGGGTGCGGGATATCTTCTTGATAATCGAAGAAGTTGAAATAACGTACCTTAAATGGGCAGTTGGTACCGCAATAACGCGAACCAATACAACGGTTATACACTTGCGCGTTTAATCCATCTGGGTTGTGATATGTTGCAGCAACAGGGCAAACAGGCTCACAAGGTGCATGATTACATTGTTGACACATCATAGGTGCAAAGTGTGCACCACGTTCTGGATAATCACTTTCTTCAACCGATAAATCCGCTTCACCTTCTGGTAAATCCCAATAGCGCTCAATACGCATCCAAGACATGGTATGACCACTACCACATTTCTCTTTACCTACGGCAGGAATATTGTTTTCCGCATTACAAGCCGTTACACACGAGCCACAGCCTGTACATTTGTTAAGGTCAATCGACATACCCCACATGATGGGTTCATCTTTATAATAGTCGCGTTGATTAAGACGAGACCAGTTTTCTAGCATACGTGATAAACTCATGACTTATCCCTCCCCTTCATTGTGGTCGAAATCTTCAGCAGATACTGATTTCACAATTTCGCGGCCTTTTTGTGAAGTTGCCTCACTTGCAAGCACCAAATCACCGTGCATACGTGTCACCACCTCACCGCGATCTTTCACCTTAGTAACTGAAACTTTGGTTGCATGTGTTGCGAGTTCACCTGTTTCTTTATCAAATTGAGGTGTTAAGATTTTAAATGGATTAACACCCACACCTTTGGCATAACGGCCATATTCGGTGTGTCCATTACCAAGTGGAATCGCAATCGCATCTTCATGAATACCTGGGAATACAACAACAGCGACCTCTAAAAAGCCTGCTGCCGATGAAACTTTAACCTTATCACCCGTAATTAAACCAAGCTTGGCTGCAGTATTCGGGTGAATTTCAACCCACGAATCCCACATCACAGCTGTTAACTGGTCTGGAAGTTCTTGTAGCCATGGGCTATTGGCATGACGGCCATCATAAAGACCCATACGTGCTGACGGAATCAAGTGGTAAGCATAACTTGCATCTTCTTTCGCAATTTCTGGCAATTTAACCGCAGGTACTTTTGCCTGAATGGCAGCGGCTTTGCCTTCTTTAATCGTTACAAAACCAGCAGCAAGTACACCTTGTTGAAAACCTTCTTCATCGGTTTGACCCGTTGTGGTTGCCTTAGGAGGGTTAACCAAAGCTGGCTTCATGGTTGCTAAAGCATCACGAATATAACTACCATAGTCATCCCAGTTTTTAAATTCTGCATCAAGCTCGCTGACCAAACCAAGCATAATGTCACCATATGCATAAGTTGAGCCTTCGCCAAACACGGGATTCATCACAGGCTGCTGAATGCTTAAATGACCGTCTTCAGCTGCATAAGCTGGCATGGATGTATTCCACTCTTCCAAATAAGAATGAATCGGCAATACCAAATCACAAGCCATAGTTGTTTCATCAGGGTACATAGAGAAAGCAATGCGCATGTTAGCCTTTGCAAAAGCTTCCTCTGCTTTCATGAAGTCTGGTGCTTGATACAAAGGGTTAGAACCATGAACAACAACAGTATCGAAGCTTCCATCTGCCAATCCATCAATTAACCCTTTCAAGTCTGCCCATCCGCCAAGTTTTGGTTGCAAGTCGGGGAAAGCAGGTTTAGCACGAGGAAGTACAGTTTCTCCAATGTTACCTAACATAGTGTTCAATAATAAAATGGCACTTGCAGCTTCAGAACCATACTCAAAGCCTTCGGCACTATTGCCAGAAAGCACTAAACTTGGGCTATGGCTAATCAGCATGTCCTTAAGCTTGTGCATGCGCTCAATAGATACGCCTGTTGCCTTAGAGGTCTGTTTGATGTCTACATCAAGCTTACCAAGTTTTTTACCTTTAAAATTCGCATCATCGGCAATCAAAGAGGCCAATGCCAATGCCAAATGACCCTCTGTGCCAGGTTTAATTGCGATCCAACGATCTGCATTCGAACCTGTTAGAGTCATCTTAGGCTCAATTTGAACCAAAGTGCCACGCGGTGCATTTCTAAATGCACCGTATTGTGTAGCAAAATTCACCGGCGACACCCAAGTACCCAAGAAGTCTGCGCCAAAAGAAATAATCAGTTTTGCTTTATCAAAATCATATTGAGGCACTGCATGACCAAATATTTTTTCATTGGCTGCAAAACCAACAGCCGGAGGAAGTGTATCAAATACAAAATGATTTTTAGAACCTGCCGCATCCATATAGGCTTGTGTAATCACGGCTTGATGACCACTGGTTGCGCCACTTAACCATGCAAGCTTTGCATTTTTCTTGCCCAAATGTTTCTTAAGCAGTTCTTCCGCCTCAGCCCAAGAAACCTCAACCAACTTGCCACCCTTACGAACCAAAGGCTTGGTAATGCGATCTGGGTTATAGTGACTTTGCAAGCCAGCTTGCCCCATGGCACACAATTTACCATGATTGGTTGATGAAGTTGGGTTACCTTCAATTTTAATCACACGTCCTTCGCGGGTTTTAGCATGAATATCACAGTTTGCAGGACATTGTTTGCATACAGAAGCATAATGAACTTCCAAACCTGGGCGCACAAAATCTTCAGGGTCAACCGATGGCAAAACAAGTTCTTTGCGCACTTCGATCGAAACTTGGTTGATAATATCAGTATCACCACAACCTGTTAAAGCCAAGGCACTACCCGCACTCGTAAGACCCATGGCCTTTAAAAAGGTCCGGCGACTTAACTCATTATTTGAATTCTTTTGACTCATTTCAAATCTCCTTAAATACCAGACAGCTTACTTGTGACATTGCCAGCAGTCATGTGGCGCACGGGCAAACTTCTCTTTCAAAGATTTTGGCAATTTTTCAGTCATAATCTTAATGTCAGATGCTTTCATGGTTACTGGATGCTCGGCATCAAGTACCGCAGGTTGAGGATGTTCAACATCCAAAATTGGTTTATCTGTTGCTGCTGCTGGAATCATCCAACGTTTAGCAGGCAAAGGAAGTCCAACATCAGACTCACCTTGGAACTGCTCATGACAACTTAAACACCAGCCCATAGTCAGTGGTTTAACTTTGCGACCAACAGAAAATGTCTTCACATCACCATGGCACATACCACATGTTTGTTGCGTAGAGCGACCATCTTTAAAGATAAAGCGCTGAACATGGCGTTTATGGTTAAATTCAACGAAGTCAGGCAAATCATGGACTTTTAACCAAGGAATTGGCTCTTGCTTTTCCCAGTATGAAAATAATTTTTTAATACGTGGTGTTTCACGCACAGAAGGAAGGTTAGAATGGCAGCCAATACATTTGGCTACAGGTGGAATACCTGCCACTTTACTGCGGCGCGCGCCACTGTGACAATACATGCAGTTGATTTTGAATTTTCCAGCATGTCTGGCATGTGGAAACTCAAAGGGTTGCTGAGCATTGCTCACATCATCAGCCGAAGCGGCGACTGGCAAAATAAGACCTAAGGCAACCACAAAGAATACTTTACTAAATTTTGATGCCCAAGATGCTTTTATATTTCGCAACATATTAAAAATCCTCCCTTCTCTTTATACCTAAAGAAAAAATGCTTACTATTAATAAAAAAATAGCCCAGCACCCCCCTCAAGATACTACCAACAACGAACCACATTAAGGTAATCGCGATACGAACCTTACGAATGCCTAAGCCAATCGCAAGCCAAAAATTAAACGTTCAATATCGTTCAATAACTTTAATGCACCATTATCATCTAACTATCCAATATTAAAAGAAAAAACTTACTTTATTAAATGATAATATACGTATTTAATGCCGCTTTATACGCCTGAAGCTAAGCTCCGCAACTCGGCAATGGCTGCCGCATAGTCAGGTGTATTATAGACAGCTGAACCTGCCACAAAACAATCTGCACCAGCACCTGAAACTTCTTCTATGGTTTTAGGGCTTACGCCACCATCCACGTGCAAGAATGCATCAGAACCAGCTGCATCCAACATTTCACGCGCTTCTTTAATTTTGTCTGTTACAGCATGTATATATGATTGACCACCATAACCAGGGTTAACACTCATTAATAAGATAAGGTCAGTACAATGCAATACATTTTTAAGCGTTGAAACTGGTGTTGATGGACAAAGTGCCACACCAGCCTTACAACCTAAAGAACGAATCAATTGCAATGTACGCTCAAGATGTACACATGCTTCTTGATGAATAGTAATCATGTCTGCACCAGCTTTAGCGAATGCTTCCACTTGTGTTTCTGGGTGCTCTACCATGAGATGCACATCCATGACCTTTTTAGTATGTGGACGAATCGCATTCACGATATTATCGCCAATCGTTATAGGTGGTACAAATGTACCATCCATGACATCAACGTGAACCCAATCACATCCACCTTCATCAATGGCTTTAATTTCTTTTTCTAAGTTGGCAAAATCTGCCGATAAAATTGAGGGAGCTATCATTACTTTTTTCATAACCCGAATTTATAGCCATAGAAAACCACAAGTCCAGCAATTATTAACATCAGGTTAAATCTTCTTTTATACTGTTGACAGCAAACCTTTGAGCCATATAGTGCGCAACAATTCATACAATGCTTAACCTATAAGATAGTGCTGTAAAGCTTGTATACAATGGAGATATCAAATTGGCTAATCATGTTTCAGCTTTAAAACGCGCTCGTCAAGACATCGTTAAACGCGACCGTAACCGCGCACAAAAATCAACTATGCGTTCTGCAATCAAACGCGTTCACGCAGCTATCGCAGCAGGCGATCAAGACACAGCAAATGCAGAAATGCGTATTGCTTCATCTTTGATTGCACGCTCTGGTCGCAAAAATAACCTTCACAAGAAACAAGCGTCTCGTCGCATTTCTCGTATCAACGCTAGAATTAAAGCCATCAAGTCTTAATAAACTGGGCTTCATTCAAACGTGGACTTATTCTAAAAGGCTTCTTCGGAAGCCTTTTTTATTGCCTTACTTTTAAAGAAATCAAGACAACCAAGTCAAAAGTTGGGTCTCATCCACGACTTGCACACCAAGCTCTTCTGCTTTCTTTAATTTTGAACCTGCTTTTTCACCCGCAATCAGAATATCCGTATTCTTAGATACCGCACTTGCCACTTTAGCACCCAACTGCTGCAATAGTATTTTAGCCTGATTGCGTTTAATATTTGAGAATGAACCTGTAATGACCACAGTTTTACCCGCCAGCGGATGATTCCCGTCTGCTTCGGCTGTTTCATCATCCAATACTTGCACACCATACTCAAACATCTGCTGTAAAACCTGTTGATTATGTTCTTCGGCGAAAAAGTGTATCAACGATGCCGCCACTTCTGGTCCCACATCATTGATTTCAATCAAATCTTCTTCACTGGCTTTTTGTACAGCACTCAATGTTTTGAAATGTTTCGCCAAAGCGCTTGCAGTAGCCTGCCCCACATGACGAATACCTAAAGCATAGATAAAACGAGACAATGCTATGTGTTTCCTACTTTCTATACCCAGCCTAAGGTTGGTGATTTTCTTCTCACCCATACCTTCCCATGTTGCCAAGGTATCAAAATCAAGGGCGAACACATCCGCAATCGTCTTCATCAAGCCTTTATCCACCAAACTTTCCGCCAACTTACTACCAAAGCCTTCAATATCAAAACCATCACGCGACACAAAATGTTTGATACGCTCTTTGAGTTGTGCCGAACATGAAAGGCCACCCGTACAACGAATCGCCGCCTCGCCTTCTTCTTGCTCCACTGCTGCACCGCATACAGGGCAATGCTTTGGTATAGATGTTAGTTCGGCACGCTTGTATTCACCGATGGATAAGCTTTTGACCACCTCAGGAATCACATCCCCTGCACGGCGAATCACCACCCTATCACCCATGCGCACATCTTTACGTGCTAGCTCTTGGATATTATGCAATGTTGCTCGAGACACCATCACACCTGCTACATTCACTGGTTTCATGTTTGCCACAGGTGTAATCACGCCAGTGCGTCCCACTTGCCAAGTAATAGCTTCAACAATCGTCTCCACTTCTTCAGCAGGAAATTTATAGGCAATCGCCCATCGTGGTGAGCGTGCAACTGAGCCCAACAGCTTTTGTTGTTTAAAATCATTAACCTTAAACACCATACCATCAATCTCATAATCCAATGTTGGACGCTTTTCCATCCAAGTCTGGTAATGTTTAAACATGGCTGATTCATCGCTTAACAATGCTGTTTCTTGGATTGCAAAACCTTGTTGCTCTAATTTTTGCAACAATTCACTTTGGCTGCTGGCAAACTGTTCACCATTGAGTCCTGTGGCATAAGCAAAAAAGGATAGTTTACGGCTAGCAGTAATCGAAGCATCCAACTGACGCAATGAACCTGCTGCTGCATTTCGGGGATTAGCAAACACTTTCTCACCAGCTTCTTGCTGCTTTTGATTAAGTGCAGCAAAAGATGCTTTGGACATATACACTTCACCACGCACTTCAAACTTCTTAGGTACATGACCTGTAAGCGACCACGGAATGCCTGTAACCGAGCGAATATTGTCGGTCACATCCTCGCCTGTGATGCCATCACCGCGGGTTGCCGCAAACACCATTTGTCCAAATTCATAATAAATATTAATCGCCAGACCATCCACTTTGGGCTCTGCGATATAGGTAAGCTGGACATCATCAGCCAGAATATCCTTATGCCTACGCACAAAATCACTGATTTCTTCATCAGAAAATGCGTTGGCAAGCGACAGCATGGGAATTGCATGTTTGCGGCTGCTAAAGGCTTTATCAGGTTTAAAACCTACAGTTTGCGTGGGTGAATCATCAGGAATGGGTTCACCCAACTGAGTTTCTAGGTCACTAAGCTCACGCAGTAATTGATCATATTCAGCATCCGTAATTTGCGGGGCATCCAACACATAATAACGATAATTATGTCCCTTTAAGAGCCCCCTAAGTTCATAAATACGCTCATGAGTGCGCTGCTGAATATTAGAATCGTTCACTTGCCTATAGGTTCAGCCAAAAGCTTCTCAAGGTACTTAATATAACTAGCATCTGTCCACTCTACTGCACCATTCAAGTGCTTACGCACAATGCCTTTTTTATCCACGATAAATGTTTCAGGATAGCGAAATACACCGTATTGTTGAGCAACTTCTGAATTTTTGTCATGTAATACTGTAAATGTCATATTTTGCTCTGCGACAAATTTATCTACATCACTGCGGCTTCTGTCCACAGAAATAGCCATAATCTCAAAACCCTTGTCTTTAAGCTGGTCATATACTTTGACCATGGATGGTACTTCTTTTCGACAAGGCGGGCACCATGTCGCCCAGAAATTGACAAGCATGACTTTGCCAACAGGTAAGCTCTGCATTTCATCGCTAAGGTTAGGTAGGTTCACAGCTCTAACATGCTCGCCTACTGCCATAGGTTTAACCCCTTCAGGAAGAAAGCTTGAAACACCTACTGCTAGTAACACAATTAAGCCAATAGCCGCTATTAATTTTTTATCCATCTTTCCCCCTTTTAGAAAAACAAAGGTAGCAGCATTTTTACACCGCCACCCTTTAAAATAAACTTATTTTTCTTTCTTTCCCACAACAATAACAAACACTTGATCACCGTGCCTGTCCAAAAGAATACGCAAAGCATGGTCTTGGCTTAGTTTATTGGCATAAGCTTCAAAGTTGCGAATATTTTTCACGTCATGACCATCAATACGCATGATGACATCACCACGTTTAATGCCTGCTTTGGCAGCTGGAGAGTTAGCACGCACTTGTTTCACTAGCACACCTGTTTGTGTACGTGTACGCAAACGTTCCGCTGATTTTTCAGTCAAAGGTTCAACCACAATACCGTGTTTTGCCACTGCTCTTTTCTTGTTCGACATTTTTGCATGTTCTTCGTCTGGCATTTCTTCAACAACCACAGCAATTGTTTTACGTTTACCGTCACGAATCACGTCAAGAATAACCTTATCACCAGGTTGATGACGTGCAATTTTAATGGGCAAATCATGCGATTTACGAATAGGTGCGCCATCTACAGCCACAATCACATCACCAGCCTCAATGCCCGCCTTGTCTGCGGCAGAACCCGCTTCCACTTGAGGAACCAATGCACCCTGACGGCTTTTCAAACTCAATGCTTTCATGGTTGCTTTATCAACATCTTGAATCCGTACGCCCAAACGTGCACGTCGAACGTGCCCACTTTCTCTTAATTCTTTAAATACTGATTTTGCCAAATTAATTGGAATCGCAAAACCAATGCCATTATTGCCACCACTTTGTGAATAAATTGCAGTGTTGATGCCAATCACTTCACCTTTAACATTAAACAGTGGTCCACCCGAGTTGCCTGGATTAATCGCTGCATCGGTTTGAATAAAATCATCATAGGGACCTGAACCAATCACCCGACCTTTTGCCGATACAATACCAGCGGTTACCGTAAGATTTAGTCCAAAAGGATTACCAATCGCCACCACCCAATCACCGACACGCATTTTATCGGAATCGCCCAATTTAACTTCTTTAAGGTGTTTTCCATCAATTTTAAGCAATGCCAAGTCCAGTTTGGGGTCAGTACCAATCAGTTTTGCAGTAAATTCTTTACCCTCACTGTTGGTGACAACAATTTCATCTGCATCTTTAACCACATGGTTGTTGGTGACAATATAACCTTTCTTAGAAAGAATGAACCCCGTACCTAAAGCATGACGTTCTTGCTGCGGCATGTTTTCCATAAACCCACGGAAAAAATCATCAAATGGCGAACCGCCTGGTGAATTACCAAACGGGGAATGAAACTGGCTTGTTTTCGCATACTGTGTTGTGCTGATATTCACCACGGATTCCTGTTGCTCTGCTGCCAAATCTGCAAAGCTATCGGGCATGGCTTGTGCCAACATCGGTATAGATAAAATAAGTACTGCAATCCAACTCTGTTTAATCATTGTCTTCAAAATTAATCTCCTTTCACGCAAAGTATTTTAATTAATCTGCATACGTTGCTCACAAAACATGAAGCATTCATGAATATAATATTTTCTTTTGTTTAAGTATTAAACCTTTCGATTTCAACCATTTCGGGCATTTGCATCATATTGGGTCGCTTCATCAGCCACATCCACGTCAAACCTGCGCCTAGCAATCCGCCCATAGCTGAAAACAAATCTCCTGATAATCCCATACCTTCGGCAAGCGAAAATGATAGACCTCCCACAATCAAAAATGCCAATACCGGATAGCCATAAAACGTCATGCTGGCCGTCAATATCAACTGGTCAGGCACTTCCACCATCACCATATCACCTTCTCTTGCATGCAAGGTATTGGGCAGCCGAATATCATAATCATTCTTATCTTTCTTTTTGACATCCCAAGAGCCAAGTGTGCCGCATGAAGCTTTGCCTGCGCATGAGCCGCATGAGGATTCACGTTGTGATCGAATCACAACCTCATCTTGCTCCACAGCAATCACAACGCCTACTTTCTTCAACCTAAAGCATCCCCAGCCTTAATCGGCGAACCCCGCAAATAATCAGCCGCATTCATGGCTTTTTTGCCCTCAGGTTGAATCGTTGTAATGCGATAGACTTTTCCATCACCACAAGCTACATCCAAACCCAGCTTAACATCAAGCACTGTACCTGCGGCTTGCTGGCTGGTTTGCGGCAACACTTCACCTGCAATCACTTTTAATGCCTTGCCCTGATATACCGTGCGCACCCCGGGTTTAGGCGTAAAGCAGCGCACCAATCTTTCAATATAATCTGCACCCAAAGCCCAGTTGACCACCCGTTCTTCATTGGTGATTTTCTTGGCATAGGTCACACCCGCCTCGTCTTGCGGCTTGGGCTGCAGTTCACCTGAAGCAATCTTGGGCAAGCTTTCTATCAAAGCTTGTGCGCCCAAAGCTTCTAGCTCTGCCCATAAAGCAAAACCTGTGCTTTGTGATGTAATCGGCATACGCTTTTCAAGGTATATACCACCCGTATCCAAGCCTTCTTCCATCTGCATAATACATACGCCCGTTTCACTATCACCAGCCAATAAAGCGCGTTCAATCGGCGCTGCACCGCGCCAACGCGGCAATAAAGACGCATGCACATTGATGGGCGCGACTTTAGGCACTTCTAGCCAAGACACAGGTAGAATCATGCCAAATGCCACTACCACCAACACATCACAGCCTTTTTCTTTCAGCCATTGCAATGCTTCATCATTATCTCGTAGTTTTTCAGGTGTAATCACATCAATATCGGCTGCAAGCGCTGCTTTTTTAACAGGCGATGGCGTAAGCTTCATACCGCGACCCGATTTACGGTCAGGTTGAGAGACCACACCCACGACTTCTACGTTATCTGCTTGCATCAAAGCATCAAGACAGCCCACAGAAAATGCAGGTGTACCTGCAAATACAACTTTAATTCTTTGGCTCACGATAAATACTTTTTCTTCAATTTCTTCGTAATCATACGACGTTTGAGTGGCGTAAAATAATCGATAAACACTTTGCCATCCAAGTGGTCAAACTCATGTTGCAAGGCTACGGCTTGGAAGCCATCAAAATCTTCTTCGTGTTTCTTGCCATCCAAATCATACCAGCGCAAACGCACAGCATTCGGGCGTTCCACATCACCATAGATTTCAGGTAAAGATAGGCAACCTTCTTCCGTGATTTCTGTTTCTCCACTTTTCCAAAGAAATTCAGGATTTATCCACACTTGATGATTCTTTTCAGCGCCTTCACTTTTCCAATCTACATCGGTAACGGCTACCCTCAAAGACACACCAATTTGCGGTGCAGCAAGCCCCACGCCCGGTGCATCATACATGGTGTCTAGCATATCTTGCACCAGCTCTTTTAAAGCAGGGTCATTAAAGATTTTCACAGGTTTTGCTTTCTGCTTCAAACAGTCTTCGGGATATACCAATATTCGTTTTATTGCCATGGATGATTCAGTCCTCTTTTATCGGTGTTAGCAAATGCAAAGCTTGGTCTAAGCCACCATCGCTCAAGGCATAAGGCGCAAGCTCGCGCACTTTAGGTTTGGCATGAAATGCAATGCCTAAACCTGCCGTATTTAACATGGGCAAATCGTTCGCCCCATCGCCCAATGCTACGGATGCCGCCAAATCAATACCCCAATCTTTGCTTTGCTTTTTCAACAACGCTTGTTTTACATTGGCATCAACAATATCGCCAAGCACGCGCCCAGTCAGTTTACCATCCACGATTTCAAGGGTATTCGCTGCCACGAAATCAAGGTTTAAGCGCTCTTTTAATAACGCTGTGAAATAGGTAAACCCACCAGAAACAAGCCCAACCTTCCAACCAACTTGATGCACTGTTTCAATCAGCTTTTCTGCACCCTGTGTTAAGCGAATACGCTCATCATACACTTGTTTAAGCACAGACTCATCCAAACCTGCCAATAGTTTCACCCGCGCAATCAATGATTCCGAAAAGTCTAATTCACCTTCCATGGCTCGCTGCGTAATGCTTGCGATTTCATCTTTGATGCCCAAGAAGTCTGCAATTTCATCAATGCATTCGCACTGAATCAATGTGCTATCCATATCCATAAATAAAATACCTGACGTTTCAAGGCTGGGCATGGGGCTAGCTTCCACAAATGCAATATCAATACCCGTTTGTTCGGATAAAGCTCTAAACTGTTGACTCAAAGCTTTGCTATTTTGAGCATGTGTAGATGTTAAACCAAGCTTCCAGCCACCCGACACATCTTCAACGGCAACCACATCCAAGCCCTGCTTTACCAATGCCTCAACAATACGCTTTAAGCCTGATTCATCATCTGCATACGAGATATAGACTTGCAAACCAAGCTCTGCATTTTTTAATTCGGGTAACAACATCTTTAACATAAGCCGTAGCTTATAAAAATATAAAAAGATTGCATCAATTCACTTTTATAGAAAAAGCTTTGAACCGCAGAGTACGCGAAGTTACGCAGAGGAACATAAATGAACCACGAAGAACACTAAGACACAAAGAAAATGTGTCATGCTGAGCGTAGTCGAAGCATCCTAGATTTCTCGACAAGCTCGAAATGACAATATAAACCGCAGAGGTCGCAGAGTTACGCAGAGGAACATAAATGAACCACGAAGGAATATAAGCCATAGACTCTTGTTTGCATTGGTGTAAAAAACAACTGCATCCATATTCCCCTGTTATAGCTGTGCCGAGGTGGTTGGTAAAAGAAGGGAGAAAGCAGAATCTTCTAATTCTGCGCCTATTTTTGCCAATCGCCGAAGGAATACACAGCTATTAAGGGCGACTTTTTTGGTTCGTTTTTTCGTTCGCACAAAAAATGAACGAAGAATACCCAGCTAAACAGATTGCCATCACTTCATAAGAAACCTAACCTTCAACCCATGAAAGCTTACGCACTCAAACGTCTGATGGGCATGATTCCCCTACTCTTGGGCATCACCATCATATCCTTTGGCATGATGCACCTTGCCCCCGGCGAACCATCCGTAGTCGGTCAAGCTTTCGACCCCAAAGTCTCCGCCCAAGATATTGAGCGCCTACGCTCATTTTATGGCTTAGACCAACCTTTGTATGTTCAGTATTTTGATTGGTTAAGCAGGCTTTCCACTTTAGATTTTGGTAACTCTTTTTCGGCTGATAGCCGCCCTGTGTTGGATAAAATTGCGGAACGACTGCCTGTCACGCTTTGGATCAATGTGCTGGCGATGGCATTGATTCTTATCGTTGCCATTCCTATTGGCATTGTCTCTGCGGTGCGCAAAGATTCGTGGATAGACCGCAGCTTAACCGTGTTCGTGTTTTTAGCTTTTGCCATTCCATCCTTTTGGCTGGGGCTTTTGCTGATGATGGCTTTAGGCGTGAATATGCAGTTTCTTCCCATCTCAGGCATACATGAATATGGCTGGCAGCAATTAAGCTGGCTTGAGCAGCAGCTAGACCTCTTAAAACATCTTATCTTGCCCGTATTTGTCTCCGCTATCGGTGGGCTTGCAGGCATGTCTCGCTTTATGCGCACAGGTATGTTGGATGTCATTCGCAGCGAATATATCACCACAGCTAGGGCTATGGGCGTATCTGAAACAGCCATCAACTACCGCTTAGCACTGAAAAACGCGCTTTTACCCATGATTACGCTCTTGGGTTTATCCATTCCGGGGCTGATTGGTGGTTCGGTGATTGTGGAGCAGTTATTTTCTATCCCCGGCATGGGTTTATTATTCTTTGAAGCTGTGCTTTCAAGGGATTACCCCCTAGTCATGGGGATTACGGTCATCGGCGCAATCTTAACCTTAGTTGGCAACCTTATCGCAGACCTTGCTTATGCTTGGGCTGACCCACGTATTCGACAATAATACCTTATTTCCTTATATATTACAGCGCAGCTTTATAAAAAATTATTTATCTGCTATAATTCGTCATCATGGGTCAACGAAAAAGAACTCGATACCTAAAAGTTATTGATGAAAGCTACACTATTCCACAAAAGAAAGGTGGTGGAACGATTAAAATCGAAGCTTGGCAAGATAGTAGTGGTAAGGTTGTGAAATATAGTATCGCATATATCAATCACAGCCTATTCCAAGGCGATAATGGTCGAGTGATTGGTTATGACAATGCCCATGATTATCACCATAAACACTATCTTGGTGAAATTTCACCCGTTGATGATTTCACCAGCTATGAAGATTTAGTTGAGCAATTTGAACAGGAGATTAAGGAGTATATCCAATGAGTATTGAAATCAAAGCAGGTACACTTTCTGATTTCTTTGCATCAGCCAAAGAAACTGCAAAAGAAATAGATAGCGGCAAAGCGATTACACCCAAAAACACCATCTGGGTAGATGCCAAAGACTTGATGCTTTTGCTCAAGCCAGAACGCACGAATTTAGTGAAGTATTTAAGGAAAGAAAAAACAGCTATTTTTTCTCACTTGGCAAAAACCTTAAACCGAAGCCCTATCAGCCTAAACAATGATTTAAAGATTTTGTCCAAGTATGATTTGGTGACCATCACCAAAGAAACCAACCCTGGTCACGGTGTATGCAAAGTCATCACATCCAATTTGGATGATAAAATTGAGTTTCGGGTAGAGGTGTAAGTGTAAATCAATCTTATCGCCGACCTCGCTTATGCTTGAGCTGCCCCAAGAATTAGACAATAATATAATTCCCGGGGCTGACACCTGACTTTTAAAAAGTTAAGGTGATCAGATGTACATAAAGCATTGTAAACTAAGCAGAAATAAGCAGTTAGAACTGATAAAATACTTCATTGCAGGTTCAACAGCTAGAATCGCAG
>JALUNK010000027.1 GCA_027055255.1 Ghiorsea sp. | reverse complement strand
CGGCAACAAAACCATCACCACCATTATTCCCAGTGCCGACAACAATAACAATTCTTCCGCTATCCAGCTTATGTTTATGAACTTCTCGGGCAATAGCTTGCCCCGCGCGTTCCATCAGTTCCAAGCTTGTAACACCTGTGTCTTGCATAGTTTTTTGCTCAGCCATACGCATTTGTTCTGCTGTAAGGATAGGTTTATAGAATCTTCTTACCGCCATAACATCGCCCTCCACCTCGAATGATTTGGACGAATTAAGTTAGCAGCAAAAGATAAAATTGCTACAAGAAATGTAAGTGCTTATTTTGACTTTTCTTCAGTTTGGGCGAAAAGGCATCCATTTAGGCAAAGGTTTGCCGCCTAACTCAAAGATGGCTAAGCCCGATATAATCAAAGTTGCACCGATGATGATGTTTAGGGTGATAGGCTCATTATTGAGTGTATAACCCAAAAATAATGAAGTGATGGGAGTCATTAAGGCAATGAGTGCAACTTTAGTCGCTTCTACATGTTTGAGTACATAAAAGTAAAGTGAGAAACCAAATACAGAGCCAAACAATGCCAAATACAGGATGGCGACAATGGTATGGGTTGGTGCGGCATTTAAAGTTTCTGACAATATTTGCCAGTCGGGTGATGAGGCTAACCATGTTATCAATAATAAAGGTGTAGCAACACAAAGTGTACCTGCAGTCATGCTGATAGCGGGTACATGAGCATTAACGCGCTTCACCCAAATAGCCGAGGTCACGTGAATAAGCCCTGATACGAGTACGCCACAAACACCCCATACAGCATGGCTACCCCATGTGATACTTTGCCCAAAGACAACCACTAAACCTAGGAAACCAAGAGTCATCCCCATAATTCTGTAGCGGGTTATTAATTCATCTTTTAACCAAATAGAAGCAAGAATAACGGTAAAGATTGGGGTTAAACCAAAGAGTAATGATATTAAACCGGAAGGTATAAATTGAGCTGCCCAATACACACTTAACATGCCACCATAAATACCCAGTCCACCATATACATATGCCAGCCGTGCATGTTGATGCCACAATACTTTCTTTTTGATGATAGCAGCAAAAAGAAATGTAAGCACAAGTCCTAATGTCATACGGCTTGTGACACCAAATATAAAACCAGCAGCTTGTCCGCTCCAAGCAATGGCAAGTGGGGTGGTGCTCCAAATGAGAACAACGCCAAAATATGCAATGGGTATGGGCATAAAGTCTCCGAGTGAACAAGTAAGGTGAGGGAGCATGAAGATAAAAATGCGTATGGCTAGTGTTATGATATGTTGTATAGTTGGGAACATGAATAAATGTATTGAAAGGTTGCGGTATCCATGTCGATAACATTGATACTGGGTGGCGCGCGCAGCGGTAAATCTACGCGTGCAGAGACGCTGGCCAAAGCCAGTGGGTTGGATGTGTGTTATGTGGCAACTGCACCAAGCATGAGCGGTGATGCAGAGTGGCAAGCGCGGATAGAGCAACATCAAAGTCAGCGTCCAGCGCATTGGAAAGTGATTGAAGAACAGCTTGATTTAATCCGTATATTTACATCAGGTGCAGATACTTCATCGATTGTGTTGGTGGATTGTTTGACCCTTTGGCTTAGTAACCTTTTGTATGCTGATAAGGATGTGCAAACAGAGGTAGACAATTTGTGTTCCGTATTAAAAGCATATCAAGGCGATGTGGTGTTGGTATCCAATGAAGTGGGTTTGGGGCTTGTGCCTGAGAGCGAGCTAGGAAGAAATTTTAGGGATGAACAAGGTAGGCTCAATCAAAGCATAGCAGCAGTGGCAGACCATGTGGAATTTATTGCAGCAGGCCTGCCCTTGGTGTTAAAACAACAATCTATAACATCGAAAAAGGCATAACATAAAAAAGGCGACCTAAGGCCGCCTTTTATAATGATAAAACTTGAAGCTTTATTTAAGTTGTTTCAAGAAAGCGATAATAGCATCACCTTTTTCACCACACATTTTTTGTGGTGGCATTTTTGTTTTGGCTTTTTTGTCGCCAGAGAATTCTTTGATAGCTTTCTTGGAGTTGCAAATCCAAGCGCGAAGATGTTCTTCGTCCCATTTCCAGCCACCAGCTTTTACAGGGTTACTATATTTTTTAAAGTCTGCAGTACCTGCATCGCGGCCGAATACGCCCAAAAGGCCAGGGCCTACTTTACCTTTAGCGCTAAAGTTATGGCATGCTTTACATTTTTTCTCAGTGCCAGCAACCGCTTCAGTTACAGCAAAGCCGCTCACTAAAAATGTGGATGTTGCAGCAACCATCAATATCTTTTTCATTTCTATCTCCCGTTTATTAATTATTGAGCTCGGCTTCTAAAGGGTCAAGGTTGTTGATACAAGCAAAAAAAAATGTAGTGGAGAAGGTATGTTGTTTTTGTGTGTATCATTAGGCTTAGAATGGGTTTAGGTTTGGGCTTATGAAAATTATTTTAGCATCGCAATCACCTAGGCGTTTGTTTTTATTACAAGCTGCAGGTTTAGATGTAGATGTTCGTCCATGTTTTATTGATGAAACACCACGAGATGGTGAATCTGTGCAAGCTATGACCAAACGATTGTGCCAAGAAAAAGCTACCGCTTGTGATATTGAAGACCAAAAAATGACACCCGTGGTTGCAGCAGATACTTTGGTGGCATTGCATGATGAAGCTTTAGGGCAGCCCAAAGACTTGGCAGAAGCTAAACGTATGGTTAGGAAGTTGTCAGGGCAACAGCACCAAGTGTTTACTACAGTTTGTGTGCGTATTGATGATGTATATAGACTTGAAACAGTCGCGACTACGGTGTCTTTTCGAGTGATAACTGATGCAGAAATTGATGTGTATGTTCAACATAATGATATTTTGGACAAGGCAGGTGCTTATGCGATTCAAGGTGGCGCATCTGGTTTTATTACAAGCATAGAAGGTGGGCTGGATAATGTGATTGGTTTGCCAGTTGCAACAACAATTGCTTTAATAGACGCTGTGAAGCGTGAGGTTATGTCTAAATGAGTACAGAATTATTGGTGAATGTAGCCCCCTTTGAAACGCGTATTGCTAGGGTGGAAAATGGGCGTGCTGAAGAATTATATATTGAACGAACACGTGGCAAAGGCCTACGTGGTAATATGTATGTTGGCAAGGTGCAGCGCGTCATACCCGGCATTCAAGCTGCCTTTGTCGACATAGGTTTAGAGCGTGCGGGTTTTCTATATGCAGGTGATATTCCAGGGGCACGTATTGAAAATGAAATCATGGACGATGATGATGAACCAGAAAACAAAGGAAGTGATGAAACATCGTTAAATGTTGGTTATAGGCAAAATATTGCACCTGTTGGACAACTTATACATGAAGGTCAAGAAATTTTGGTACAAGTATCACGTGAACCTATTTCTTCTAAAGGCCCACGTTTAACAGCGATGGTTAGTTTGGCAGGACGCTATTTGGTGCACCTTCCTGACCTTGACCATGTGGGCATTGCTAGACGTTTAGAAGATGAAACAGAGCGTACACGCCTTCTCGATATTGCTGAGGATATTCGTGAAGATAGTTGTGGTGTGATTATCAGAACGGTTGCTGAAGGACACTCTAAAGAAGATTTGGCGCAAGACTTGAAATTTTTGATGCGATTATGGGAAGACATTGACCAGCGCAGACAGAAAGCTGCACCCAAAACAATGATTCATACGGAACTTAATTTGTATCTTAAGGTGATGCGTGACTTTGTAGATGATGAAGTGGATAAAATCTATATTGATTCTAAAGAAGCCTATGAAAACATGAAAACCTTTGCTGAACGGTTTATGCCCGAGGTAAGTAACCGATTGTACTATTATCCTGGTAGCCGCCCTATTTTTGATGTGTATGGAGTTGAGGAAGAGATTGACCGTGCACTTAAACGTAAAGTGGATTTAAAATCAGGTGGCTCAATTGTGGTTGATCAAGCTGAGGCATTAATTGCTATTGATGTGAACTCAGGCTCATTTGTAGGCTCTAGAAACCTTGAAGAAACTAGCTTCAAAACTAATTTGGAAGCAGTGCATGAGATTGTGCATCAATTAAGGTTACGTAACTTGGGTGGTATTATCGTCATTGATTTCATTGATATGCAAGATAAGGACAATCAAGTTAAAGTCATGGAAGTATTAGAAGATGCATTAACGCGCGATAAAACTAAAACTAAAGCGCACCCTTTTACGGAGCTGGGTTTGGTACAACTGACGAGAAAACGTACGCGTGACTCTTTAGGACGAATGTTGCAAAAAGAGTGCAAGCACTGTGATAGCACTGGGCTGACTAAAAGTATGCAAACGGTTTGTTACCAATTGTTTCGGGAAGTTGTGGCTGAAGCAAGAGCTTACCCTAGCGAGAAACTTATGGTGATTGCACATCCTAAACTGATTGATTTGTTGCTGGGTGAGGAAAATGAAATGGTGACTCAGCTGGAGCAATTTTTAGGTAAAGAAATTAGCTTTAAACATGATGAAACTTTTGCTTCTGACCGATATGAGGTTGTACTCCAATAAACACATCATCACCTTTACGTTTATACGTTCATACGCCATTTTGTCTGCATAAATGTCATTATTGTGACTTCAATTCGCATGTGTTTCCTGAGCCAGCTTGGCAAGATTACACCAAGGCACTGCTAGCTGAATTAAAATATTATGCGGAGCAATCTCAGTTCTCAAAACGAAAAATTCATAGCATCTTCTTTGGTGGTGGCACACCTTCGCTTGCGCCAGCGTCGTTGTTTGCCGAAGTGTTAGATGTAGCACAGGATTTGTTTTCATTTGCTGAAGATATTGAAATTACTTTAGAAGCCAATCCTGGTGCGAGTGAGGCTGGACGTTTTCAAGCATATAGACAGGCGGGGATTAATCGTATATCGATTGGTGTACAAAGCTTTGACAATGCAGAACTCAAATGGCTAGAGCGTATTCATTCAGCGGATGAAGCTATGGCTGCATATAAAATGGCAAGGGATGCTGGGTTTGAGCGTATCAACCTTGATTTGATGTATGCGCTGCCGTATCAAAGTTTAGATGAATGGTTTGTATCATTGGAAAAAGGCATTGCGCTAAACCCTGAACATTTGTCTTGTTATCAATTAACCGTTGAGCCTCATACTGCACTGCATGTGACCCATAAAAAACAAAAGTTAGCTTTGCCCGATGAAGACTTGGCATTACAGTTTTTTTGGCAGACGCGGCAAAGGTTGGCGGAAGCTGGTTATGCTGCGTATGAAATTTCTAATTTTGCAAAAAAAGATGAGTCTTGTAGGCATAACTGCGGCTACTGGTTATATGATGATTATATTGGCATTGGTGCAGGTGCTGCGGGAAAATGGAACGAAAATGATGGTGGGGTAGTGCGATACAGCAATGTTCGGGCACCCCAGTTGTATATGGATAGTGCATTAGGGCATGGTAAAGCTGTGAACAGTGAAGAAGTTTTGCAAAAGAAAGAAGCGATGGGTGAAGCAGTATGGTTAGGCTTAAGGCAGCGTAACGGTATTGATTTACCTTGGTTTGAAAGAAGGTTTGGGCAGCCTTTGATTGCAACGTATCCTTTGCTGATTAAGCAGTGGCTGAATCAGCAAAAGCTGGAACGGGTTGGTTCATCTTTACGGCTGACACCAGCAGGACTGAGCCTTGCTGATGATATTGCAGCATCTTTTCTAGTTTAAGGCGGAGCTTGAAATAAGCTTTAAGCGGCAGCCTCGTTAATAATATTGGTAAGTGTAGCTTGTACCTCATCAGCAGCTTGGCTTAGCTTTTTAGATTGTGAAAGCATCTCCAACATGGGTTTGGGGTTAATCATACCAATTTTGGTTTGACCATCTTCTTCCCACACGGAAATACGGCAAGGTAGTGCCATATTCATGCTGATATCTTCTGATAATACTTCAAAAGCCTTTTTAGGGTTGCACACTTCAAATACACGGCATTCAGGTTCAAATGGTACACCTTTTTTGTTCATGGTCGCTTTAAGGTCATGAATATGGAGTACGCCAAACTGATGCGCAGCGACGGCTTTCTCAAGATCTTCTGCGGCTTGGTTCACTGATTTTTTAGTTGTGATGATGTATTTCATGGTGCACCTCGTATATTTATCTGCGGAAGTTGTAAGTTTATAGAAGCGTAACTTTTGTTACAATGTATTTCTTGCTATCGTGTGTAGGTTTCGGCGCTTACAAAAGTAAAGTTATACAGAACTAAGGGAGATAAAAGATGGATACTTCAAATATGGACGGAATGCTAAACGACTACATCATTCCATGGGCAATTAATATCGGTATGGCTGTGGCCATATTTATTATTGGTCGCATCGTAGCAGGCATTATCGTTAATGTTGTACGTAAGTTGATGACCAAGTCTGGTACAGACGAAATGTTGGTAAACTTTGTATGTTCTATTGTAAGAGCAGTATTGATGCTGTTTATCGTTATTGCGGCATTGAATCAACTGGGTGTAGATACGACATCGTTTATTGCATTGATTGGTGCAGCAGGTTTGGCGATTGGTTTGTCTTTACAAAGCACGTTGCAAAACTTTGCAGCAGGCGTGATGCTTATTTTGTTCAAACCATTCAAACTTGGCGATTTTATTGAAGCTGGTGGAAGCGCTGGTGTGGTTGAGAAAATTAGTATTTTCACCACGATTATGAAAACAGGTGATAATCGCGAAATCATGGTGCCAAACGGCGCGATTTATGGTGGTACAATCACTAACAATTCAGCGCGTGATACACGCCGTATTGATATGGTGTTTGGCATTGGTTATGACGATGACATCAAAAAAGCGAAAGAATTGCTCAACGAAATCTTGGCTGCGGATGATCGCATTTTGAAGGACCCTGCGCCATTGGTTGCTGTTGCCGAATTGGCTGATTCTAGTGTGAACTTCAATGTTCGCCCTTGGGTTAAAAGTGGTGACTATTGGGGTGTGTTGTTTGACGTGACAGAGAAAGTGAAATTAACTTTCGATGAAAACAAAATTTCAATCCCATACCCACAAATGGATATTCACATGGACAAGTCTGAATAATCAGGTTTTGTTTTTCATTTAGTGTGAACAGACCCTAGAAAGGCTCTTGGAAACAAGAGCCTTTTTTATTGCCTTGTTTTAAGTTTTGCGATATACATAGCCTATGCATAGATTAAAGATTGTCCTCACCCTTAGTTTGTTTGTCATCCTTAGCATGTTTAGCTCGCAAAGCTTTGCAGCAGAGCCTCAAGGTACGGTTGTATCCCTTTCTGCAGAAGCAACATTAGAAGTTCCTAACGATGAAGTGGTTATCCGTTTCCGCGTTGAAGAGCGAGGCAAAAAGCTTGATGCACTTCGCCAACGGGTGAATCAGGTGAGCGCGAATATCAAGACAAGTTTAGCCAAAGAAAAGGGTGTGAAGCTTAAAACATCAAGTCGCAGTGTGAATCCCATTTGGAAGCCGAATCAATACAATCGCGTGCGTGATGGCTGGTCAGTGGTGCAATCAGGCATCGTTACCAGCCAAGACCTTGATGCAGTACCGCGTTGGTTGGATGTGATTGAAAAAGCAGGTGCCAAGCTACAAAGCTTATCCTTTCGCATCAGTGATGGTTTAAGGCGCACCACGCAAGAGCGCTTGCGCCTTCAAGCGATTAAACAATTTCGCAGCAAGGCGATGACTATTGCTAAAGCTTTGGATGCCAAAGCATTTCATATTCGCCATTTGAATACAGGCTCATCCTATTCCCCACAACCTATGTATCGTGGTGAAATGATGATGGCAAAAAGTATGGCAGCTGATGCAGCGCCCGCTTTATCATCAGGGGATAGTCGTATTTCGGTGAGTGTGAATGGTGATATTGAAGTGGAAGAGCATACGTTTAGGGTCAATTAGGCTTTTTTATCTGCTTTATGCTGCGGGTGTTTCCCCACGCCAAGCATTCTCATCCCAAGACGCTTCATCCCAAGTTTTGATAATGTCTTTGGCTGCATCATAGTCTGCATCATTGACCATAATGCGAAGAAACCCAGATGCGGGGATTTCACCCACGCCACCTTGCAAATATTCCCCATAGATTGCGGCAAATAAACCAGCCCGTTCAAGAAGGCTTTTGATGATATGTGCTTCAGCAGATTGACTGGCTTCATAGACACATTTCATTAGGCTTTATGAGCAAGCTCCAGCTCAGGATACATTGCTTTGCCTTCAGATAAGCGTAACCATCCTTTGATAATACGGTATAAAAGCCAAATGGTGTTGGCGATTAAGACAAAGTAACCAACAACAAAAACAAACAAGGCTACACCGATAGCACCCCATAAAAAACCATACCAAAAGGTTCGGATTTGCCATAAAAAGTGAGACTCTAGCCAAGTGCCTTGCACATCTTCTTTTTTGATATAATTCACCACCACCGCAGCGATAAAAGTAATGCCCGTAAAGAAGGATAATGCTTGTAGAATATAGACCACGGTTGTAATGGTTTTGAGACTATCCAAATCATCTTGGTGTTGGCTCTGCTCTGTTGGTAAATTG
This sequence comes from Ghiorsea sp., assembly GCA_027055255.1. GTDB lineage: Bacteria > Pseudomonadota > Zetaproteobacteria > Mariprofundales > Mariprofundaceae > Ghiorsea. The sequence continues at coordinate 6,038 of JALUNK010000027.1, read as the reverse complement.
CTCATTGACCACTCCTATTCCATTTTCTTGCGAAGTTGTTTGTACATTTTTTTACCCATTGGGTTGCCTAAACGCGCAGACTCTTTTGCATCTAGGAATGCAGATTTCATATCACCTTTATGATAATAGGCGCCACCGCGTTCGATATAAGCATGTCCATCTTTCGGGTTTAGTTGAATATATTGTGTCCAGTATTTGATAATCGTATTCCAGTCTTCTTTAAAAGCCAGAATGTAGTCGATGAGGTCATAAGCAGTTATATCATTAGGCTGCAAACGAATCGCTTCTTTGGCATCATTTGTGGCAAGTTCAAGTTTGTTTTGTCGAGTGTATCCTCTTGCACGTCTAGAATATGCAAGGGCATTATTGGGTTCTAGGCGTAGAGCTATACTACAATACTCAATTTGCTTAGTTACTTTTCCTTTTTTACCTAAGTCATAGGCTTGGCGAACAAGCTTATATGCCAACCATTTCTTTTTATTTTGCACCGCAGTGTTATAAGGATTTAAGCTTTCGGCTGATAATATGTCTGTTGCAGCTTTACCGTATCTTTGTTGTTGAATAAAAATCTTTGATCGCCAATAATAATAACCATCATCATCAGGGTGCAGTCGAATAGCTTGATTGATGCTTTCAAGGGCATCGACATACTTTCCTTGCCAGTAGAAGTTGGTGGTTTGTTGGAAGAAAACAGAAGGAGAGTCACCAAAAATAAGTGCTTTTCGGTAATACTTTTCAGCACTTCCATGCTTCTTAGCGAGCCTTTCAATGCTAGCCATTTCGGTAAAGACGGCACCAAGTAAGAGCTTTAGCCTTGGGTTATCTTTGGCGTATTGTTGCGAGCTTGCTGCAAACTCTTGCATGGCTTCAAGTGACCCGCCCCATCGGGGTTGAAGACTCCTTAAGTAAGCGTCTCTAATAGTAAAGCTTGCTGGCGATATAGTGAGAGCCTCATCGGCCAAGACTTTGCTCTTTGCATGAGTTCCCATGTTCATTGATATCCCAATGAGCATCGCGTATGGTAATATGGCTTGATTGTTAATTGTTAGCGCTGATGCAATGTCATTGACTGCTTGGTTAAAGTATTTTTTCATGCCCTGAATTTGAGAGTTACTTGTTTTATTGCGAAAATCATGTCCACGTGCTTTCCAGCCTTGTCTATAAAAGTAATGAGCTCTCGCTAAATAGGGCTGGTATTGATTTGGAGTTGAAAGAATCCATTTATCAAATAATGGTGTAAACGATTCATTTCTAATTTCAAAAGCTGAATAGGCTGTAAAAAGTTTATCTTCATTTTCTATATTTGTTTCAACCTGTTTTTGATACTGGCTCAAGAGTTGATTGAGAGCTTTAAATTTTTCTTGTCTAAATAGGCGGCTTACTTTTGAAAGGGTATTTTCATGATGAGAGGAGTTTATATGGGTAGATAAGATATTGGTTGGGTTATTAGCGGGGTTCCCATAGCTTGGAGGTGGGGTGTCGCTATATTGATTTTTCCCGTCTTCATCAATCCACTTGTATATTTGTGCTGTGGTATGTTGTGGTAAAAGGCAATAGAAAAGTATAAAAATGATATGAATTATACGCATATATTTTCTCCTCCAGCCACGTAACCTTACCATTTGATACGCTGCCTACTCAATGGTATGGGGTCAAGCTTGCAGGGTTGAACCCAGTCTATCAGTGTTCGCTGTTCAACGATGACCAAGGTGAACCATGAGCCAAAACAACAACAGCTTTATTGAACACAATACACTGGATAATGGTGTGCAAATTGCTACGCGAGAATTACCCAATGCACAAAGTGTTGCCATTGGTATATTCATGGATGTGGGTAGCCGAGATGAAGCCCCGCATCACGCAGGCATTGCTCACGCTTTGGAGCATATGGTGTTCAAAGGTACGGATAAGTTGGATGTGCATGAATTGGCTGAAAGCTTGGATGCTTTGGGCGGCAATGCCAATGCGTTTACATCTAGGGAACGCACTTGCTTTCACTTGCATGTGTTGCATGAGGACTGGCAAAAAGCCGTAGAATTATTATCGGATATGTTGCTGCACCCTGCTTTACCAGAAGATGAGTGGCAGCGTGAGCGAGAAGTGATTTATGCGGAAATGAGTATGGTGGATGATAACCCTGATGAATGGGTGTATGACCAACATATCAGCCAAGTGTTTGCTGGGCATAGTATGGGTAAACCTGTGCTTGGTACGAAAGACACATTGGCTTCTTTTTCAGTGCAAGACTTGCGCGATTATTTGAACGCCCATTATCGTGGTGGTAATGTGTTGATTGCTGCGGCTGGTCGTATCAAACATCAAGATTTATTGGCGCAAATCAAGCAAAGTGAATGGGTAGCTGCATCTGATGCAAAAAAAGCGCAGCGCAGCACACCCTCAATACAATCAGGCTCACATCATATGAACAAACCTATGGAGCAAGCGCAGGTGGTGATGTCATGGAAATCTGTGCATATCACTTCGCCAGACAAACCCGCGGCTTGGTTGGCAAACCAATTGCTAGGCGGAAGCATGAGTTCTATTTTGTTTCGTGAAATTAGGGAAAAGCGAGGCTTGGCTTATAGCATAGGCTCGCACCTTTCGACATATACCGATGCGGGTTTGTTAAGTATTAGCTGCAGCACCATGCCTGAGCAGTTGGAAAGATGTTTGGATGTGTTAAATCATACCATTGAAGATGCATGCAAAGGTGTACCTTTGGCGATGATTGAAAGAGCGCAGAGGCAGCTTACGGTACAATTTCGCATGGGTATGGATGCCGTTGAAGGCTCTATGCTTCAGCTTGGCGCATTGCTGGATGATAGTGTCATTTATTCGCCGCTGGCATGGGTGGATAAAGTCAATGCTGTTAGCCCCGAGCAAGTTCAGGATTTATTAAGCATTCAGCTCAAAGCAGATGTTTTGCAAACGATTGTGTTACCAACAGAGGCATGATTTGAGGCACTTTTTTACATTATTTATTTTTATTTTAGGGCAAACCTCCAATGCTTGGGCTGGACATGCTTTAGATGAAGTTTCAACTGTGAAGCTTACCATTATCTTTCTTGTGATGATCATTGTATTCCTTATTGGGCATGTCGTTCGTTTGAATCACGTGGTGGCGCAACGTACTACCAAAGTTCGGGAGACTGAAGCTCGATTTACGTCTTTGTTTGACGGTAACAAATGTATTCAGATTGTCATTGACCCTGAGAACGCAAAAATTTTAGAAGCCAATCAAGCTGCCGAAACCTTTTATGGTTATACTCGAGACCAACTACTGTCGATGAAAATCACAGATATCAATATGCTTTCAGAAGAAGAAGTAACTCATCGTTTACAGGAAGTTAAAGCGAACATTGAGTCTAAAGCATTTCAATTTAAGCATAAGTTGGCAGATGGAAGAATTCGGCGAGTAGAAGCTTATGCGAATAAACTTGCTTGGGGTGATAAAACAGTCGTTTATACTATTATTTTTGATATTACACCGCGTTGGAAAGCCAATAAACGTGCGCACCAATTTGAACAGGCGATAGCACAAACAGGTCAGGCTGTAATGATTACGGATAAACAGGGGGTGGTTGAGTATATCAACCCAGCCTATATCAAGCTTACAGGTTATACGCTTGAAGATTTGGTGGGTAAAGCACCGAGTATTTTAAGAAGTGATGATTCAGAAATGTGGCAAACGATTCAAGCTGGCAAGTCGTGGCATGGGAAAGTGCGTAAAAAGAGAAAGAATGGTATTAGTTATCCTGCGATGGTAACGGTTTCTCAAGTTTTGAATACAAAGGGAGACCTTGCGCATACTGTAATATTACAAATGGATTTGAGTGAACAAGAGCGATTGGAGCAACAATTACAACAAGCTCAGAAAATGGAGGCTATTGGCACTTTGGTTGGGGGTATTGCCCATGACTTTAACAATATGTTGGCTGGTATGGTGGGCAACCTTTACTTGGCGAAAAAGAAGGCTATTGATCAACCAGAATTGACTCAGAAGTTAAACAATATGGAGCAACTAAGTTATAAAGCTGCGGAAATGATTAGTCATCTGCTTACCTTTGCACGCAAAGGGCATATCAGCATGAAACCATTATGCTTAAATAGTTTATTTCAAGATGCGACAGCACTTTTTGAGGCTGTAGTACCTGAGAATATTGAATTAACGTATGATATTTGTGAGCAGAACTTAACCGTAGAAGGGGATGTCACTCAGTTAGAACAGGTGTTGATGAACTTGGTAAGCAATGCAAAAGATGCGCTTGAGACCATAGCAAAACCACGTATATGTGTTCGTTTAGAACCATTTTTCCCTAACGATGCTTTTTTACAAGATAAACCTTATTTTGAAAAAAAATCATATGCCATGCTTTGTGTACGAGATAATGGGGTCGGTATTCCACAAGATATACAAGATATTTTGTTTGAACCTTTCTTCACTACCAAGGAGCAGGGGAAAGGTACTGGGTTGGGTTTGTCCATGGTTTTTGGCGCTATTAAAACACATCATGGTTATATTGAAGTTGAAAGTGAGCCTGGTGAGGGCACTGTTTTCTGTATGTATTTGCCATTCGTTGATGATGAGATTGAAGTTAAGCAATCACAGCAAAAAGTTTTAAACCTTGGTGGCCATCAAGAGACGCTTCTTTTGGTTGATGATGAAAAACATATTATTCAAACAGGGCGAGAAGTATTAGAATCATTTGGTTATAATGTTCTCGTAGCTGGGGATGGGTTAGATGCAGTTCACGTTTTTCAAGAGCATGCTTCAGAGGTTGATTTGGTGATTACAGATGTAATTATGCCCAACCTTGGTGGCATTGAAGCTGTTGAACGTATGCGAAAAATCAAACCAGAGCTTAAGGTTATTTTTTCTACAGGTTATGATAGCTTCCCTTCATTACATGCGCATGGGTCATTGAAACATGAGGATGTGATAAGAAAACCATATCAAGTGAATGCCTTGGCTGAAATGATTCAAGATAAGCTTCAAAAGGCTTAGATGGACGCTATATTCTTAGCAATTAAGGCGACTTTAGATGGTTCAGTGGGCACAGGAATGCGTACGATGTGCCCACTTCCTGGTGCTAAATCCATAGAGGAGCCATCTTTGGCCTTGACCATAGATTCAATGGTAAAGGTTTGATTGCCGTTGGCACAAATCATTTCTACAGAATCACCCACACCAATTTTATTTTTCACATCAATTTCAGCCAAACCTGTTGCTTTATTATAACCAATAATTTCACCGACAAAACGTTGGTAGTCCCAAGTGGATGAACCTTTTTCGTAGTTTTGGTGGGCGGCTGTGTGACGGCGTTGCAAGAAACCATCGGTATAACCACGGTTAGCCAAGGAATCCAGTTTACGCATCAATGTCCAATCAAACTCACGACCAGCCACTGCATCATCAATGGCTTGGCGATAAAGCTGTGCTGTGCGTGCGACATAATAATGCGATTTGGTGCGCCCTTCGATTTTAAGCGAATCCACGCCAATCTTAACTAGACGCTCTACATGTTCGACTGCTCTTAAATCTTTGGAGTTCATGATATATGTGCCATGCTCATCTTCAAAGATGGGTATTTCTTCACCGGGGCGACCTTCTTCTTCCAATAAATATACTTCATCTGCCATAGGATGGCGTGGTAAATCACCGCAACTTGAAACTGTTGGTGTAAAAGGTTGTGGGTTCATAAAGTCATTGAGGTCTTTCATGTTAATCACATCACCACTGACATCTTCTTTGCCCTCTTTCATGCCATATTTCCAACGGCAGGCATTGGTGCATGAACCTTGGTTGGCATCGCGGTGATTAAAGTAACCCGACAATAAGCAACGCCCAGAATACGCCATACATAATGCACCATGCACAAACACTTCCAACTCCATATCGGGACACTCTTGACGAATTTCTTCAATTTCATCCAAGCCCAATTCGCGTGATAAAATCACACGGCTAACTCCCACAGATTTCCAAAACTTTACTGCTGCATGGTTCATGGTGTTGGCTTGTACGGATAAATGAATAGGCA
>JALUNK010000026.1 GCA_027055255.1 Ghiorsea sp. | reverse complement strand
CCGACCAAGCCGCGCAACATGCTCAAGATATGGCAGATAAAGCACAAAAAATGATAGATAATCAATAAATTTTAGATATTTAATACAACAACAGAAAAAGAAAAAGTATATAAGGGAGCATAATAGGTGAAAAATCAAGTCATACTATTATCAAGTTATATTTAAGTGGTTTCTATGGATTGGGTACAAATCATTAGTGCTGTAGGTATAGGAGCTTTATTAACAAAAGTTCTTGATATTGTATGGCTACAAAGTGCTATTAGAGAATCAGAAAAGCGAAAATGGCTTCGTGAACAACGCTTGCGTGTTTATTCAAAGGTTTCAGAAGAAATTCTTTCTATGGGTAATAATATGAATACGCGAGAAGATGCCTTTGCAAGTTATGCGCTAGCAGCAGAGGCAATGCTACTAGTAGAAAATGAAAAACTAGCAAATGACATTGAATGTTTTTTTACAAAGCTATCCAATCTTTTCTCAGAGGTGACAAAAGCAGATAGTGATCCCACTAAAAAATCAGATGAACACTTGGAAGGAGCTTATCAGGCTGTTCTTAAAGAATCTCGACGATTGGTAAAAGAGTTGCGTAAATCATTACATGAAAAAATATAACAAAACACTTGAGAAGAACATGCTAACGTATACCCTAAAAAAAAGTGCCCAATATTTCTATGACAAGTAAAAACTATCGTGCTGAATTACAAACGCTTTTAATGAAAGCATTTGTTCCTGCGGGGTATATAATAACTACAAATGTTGCGTTAGATTCTGTTCCTGAAAGTTCAAAATATGAAGGGTTGAATTTTGGGTTAGATGGTAGAAATATTGTCTACCGTAAAGGTAAAGTAACCTTAGATAGACCTGGTGCATTTTTGTCAGTTTGGCAACGACCTGCATCAAAAGATATAAATGGAAATAAACCTATTCCACTAAAGTCGGATGAACTCGATTATTTGTTTATACATGTAGAGAGCCATTCTAATGTCATAGGGAAGCCTGAACATCATGCCAAGTGTGGAATGTTCATTTTTCCTGTTGCACTTTTGATTAAAAAAGGAATCGTTTCTTCCATGAAAAGCAAAGGGAAAACAGGATTTCGAGTTTTCCCTCCATGGAGCCAAGATAGGGGTACTATTGGAACTAAGGTGTTTTCAGAATCAGGCAAAAAAACTCAACGTTGGCAATTACCATATTTTATAGACATTGATAAAGATGGTATTATTGACACTTGTGAATTAAATAAAGTGCTCAATTATAAAGATATATAACTCACAGCTCAGGGTGACAGGTACGTTTGCAAACGTTTATTCCAGCCCTTGAGCCAACGTTGCTCGTTGCGCTGTGGTGGTGAGAGCTGAACACGTTGTGAGAGAACTTGTTTAGCCGCATCACTAAAAGCAGCAACGGCATCGCCCTGCTCGTCCATAGCCAACAATACTTGGACTAAACCCCAACCTTTACCTTGGTAACGCTCACTCTCTTTGATGCCTTCACCCTTAAAGTTTACATAGTCAATTAGTGCATACCAACCGTTTGGGCTTGCTGCCACGCGGTTAAATTGATGTTCTATTTTTTGTTTCTCTGCATCGCTTTGCCCCACCGCTAACATCTTGGGCAAGGCATCAGCCAATCGCTGCATGACAAAAGATGCTTGGGCTTCTTTGGTGTTGGCTAGGAATATTCTTAACTGCTGAATTTGTGCTTGGTTTTCAGGCTTTAAGAAGTCCACTTTGTTTTGCCAAGGGCATGGTTGATTGGGTTGCAGTATATTTGAAAGCGCTTGAGGCACTGCCACACCTTGTTGCTGATACCAGCGCATTAAATCAGGGAAACTTTCTTGAAAGGGCGCATTAGAGCCTTTGGGAAACCAAATAAAATGAGCAATGCCCAAGGATGCAAAATCTTCGCCATCATTCCATGATACCAAACATTCAAACTTGCGATTGCATTCATTCTTAAAGATTAAATCCGCGATACGGGTTTGCTCTGCTTGAGGTATATTTGAAATATCAACAGCTTCAGCTTGACCCGCCAAGCTACAAAACACAAAGACGAACCCAATATATCTTTTTTTACCGCAGAGGACGCAGAGTAACGCAGAGAAGATATTTTTAGATATATATTTCATTGGTTTGGGTTAGTTCATATATGTTCTTGAAATATTCAAAGCTGCTGCATGGGTGGAAAAAATATTAATCATCTTAGCTAGCTCCTATTTGGATTGAGAAAAAGGAAGAAGCACGGAACTTACTACCTGTAAGTGAGTACTGATGACGTATTTATCGAACCAATAAAGGTGCTAGATATTTGATTGCGCCGAAAAGACAGTCCCAACCCCTTCATCCGTAAACATTTCAAGTAGTATTGCATGTGGAACTCTACCATCAATAATATGTGCTTTACCCACACCATTTTCCACAGCATCCAAACAACAATTCACTTTAGGAATCATACCACCAGCAATTGTACCATTATCTATCCATGCTCTAGCTTCATCAGTGGTAAACTGGGATTGAAGATTTTTATCCGCATCCAGCACACCAACCACATCGGTCAATAAAATCAGTTTCGCAGCACCCAAAGCTTGTGCAACTGCACCTGCTACAAGGTCTGCATTGATATTAAAGCTTTGCGCCGCATCTTTATGATAACCCACAGGCGCAATTACAGGCACAAACTTATCATCTTCAAGCACTTCGAGAATTTCCGTGTTGATTTTATGCACTTGCCCAACGTGACCCAAATCAATGATTTCAGGCACATCCAACTCAGGTGATTTCTTTTCCACCTTCATCTTTCTCGCACAAATCAAACCACCATCTTTACCCGATAGGCCGACAGCTTTACCGCCAGCTCTATTGATGTTGGCAACAATCTCTTTATTCACTTTGCCAGCAAGCACCATTTCAACAATATCCATGGTCTCATCATCGGTCACCCGCATACCATCAATAAATTCAGCTTGTTTACCAATTTTCTCTAACACATTTCCAATTTGCGGCCCGCCGCCATGCACCACCACAGGGTTGATGCCCACTTGTTTTAAAAGTGTAATGTCTTTGGCAAAGCTTTCTTTCAGGCTTTCTTCCACCATGGCGTTGCCGCCATATTTAATGACGATGGTTTGGTCAGAAAAACGCTGCAAATACGGCAGCGCTTCAACCAATAACGAAGCCCGTGAATTCATGTGTTTCACGCAGTAACTTCCTTTTGCTTCCTACTTTTCTTTTCTGGCTCAGCATCAAGCAGCATTTGGAACAATAGAAGGATACCAATAATTGCCACCGATGCGCCAATCGATACCAAAATCAATGAACCATCAGGATGTTCAAGCTGTTTTCCTATCGGGATAAACACCAAAAGACCCGATGCAACAAGTGATAACCGTGTCATCCGTAAATCCAAACCAAACAAGTTCGCCGCAATACCTGGCGTTGATAACAAGGCATATAATGTCAAAGCAATCCAATGGTTCTCACCATCAACGCTTGTGATTCTATCTAACACCGCACCCTGTAAATTAGGATCAAGCCGCATATCAAAGGATGCTGCAAACACAAGGATAAGCGCACCCAAAGCTGCCCATATCAAAATCGCTACAAACCGACTTTTTCTTGCCCATTGGTTCACCCACGCCGCATTACCTACGACGTAAAAAATACCTGCGAAAAGTATGCCCCAAAAGGCATGATTATAATTTAAATCCATGGTGTATTTATTCCTTGTCTCAAAGTCGTTGCACGCACCCTACAAACAAAGCCGCGTTTCGACAAACTGTTACACTTAAAAGTTAAAAAAGCATGAACAAGAGAATACGTGATATTTTGTTGCGACTTGATTAGGATGCGCGACCATTTTGATTTTTATTGAACATATTTAGGAGTACAACCCCATGGCATTAAACGTTTATTATGATAAAGATGCAGACTTATCCATCATCAAAGGCAAAAAAGTTGCCATCATTGGTTATGGTTCACAAGGTCACGCACACGCAACCAACCTTAAAGATTCTGGCGTTGATGTTGTTGTTGGTCTTCGCACTAACTCTACTTCTGTAGCTAAAGCTGAAGCACA
>JALUNK010000025.1 GCA_027055255.1 Ghiorsea sp. | reverse complement strand
AATCGTATCACTTAAAAGCAACCCGTTTTGCTGCGGGCGGCGAAATATATCGCCAAACTTTAACATGTCAACTGCTTATCTTTAACCCATACTTGGCAACCAAAAATAAACAAACCAACTTGATAAAATCACCGCTAAAATAACCTTCTTTTTAACGACCCTCCTTGCGAAGGGACGCGAAACTTAACCGCAACTTTACAGAATACAAGAGGGAATAATAATCCCACTTCTATACGTTGGAAATAATAGGTATTCGGACAAATAACAGTAGAGTTACCCGCTGCATTCGTTTTGAGTGTTCAAATGATAAGGTTCAGCTCTATCACCTGTGATTAATATTTTGTGCCTGAAGGGCCAAACTTGGTCACAAAGAAATCCTGTGTGCCTATCAAGGTATTGCCATCTAAGCCGCCTTTTGTAAAACCTGCCACATAGGCATTACCTAAAGTATCTGTCGCCACAGAATAAGCAAACGTATTTACTCCTGTAGCCCCCAGCTGCTTGGTAAATTGTTTAACGCCTGTTGAACTATACTTAGTCAAAAACAGGTCTTGTATGCCTGTCTTAGTATTGCCGTCTAAGTTGCCATTTATGGCTCCAGCCACATATACATTGCCCAAACCATCCGTTGCAACGGATCGAGCAAGGCTGGAGGAAGGGGCAGCAGCACCCAATTGTTTGGTGAATTGCTTAACGCCTGATGCATCATATTTGACCACAAAGAGGTCTGTTCCACCTGTTAAGACATTGCCATCCAGGCCGCCATTTGCATCTCCCGCCACATACACATTGCCCGAAGCGTCTGTTGCAACAGACCAGCCACTGGTACTTTTTCCTGTAACACCCAGTTGCTTAGTGAATTGTTTCACGCCCGCCGCATTATATTTGGTCACGTAGAAATCCCGCGTACCTGTCAAAGTATTACCATCCAAGCCACCACCTGTAGACCCAGCCACATACACATTGCCCGCAGCATCGGTTACAACAGCCCTGCCAAACGTTAATGCTCCTGCCACACCCAATTGCTTGGTAAATTGTTTGACACCTGTTGAATCATACTTCGTCAAAAAGAAATCCTGCGTGCCTGTCAAGATGTTGCCATCTAAACCTCCTCTTGTTTCTCCAGCCACGTATACATTGCCCGATGCATCCGTCGCAACGGCGTAACCTGTTGTAAGTAATCCTGCAACACCCAATTGCTTGCTGAATTGTTTCACACCCGTTGCATCGTATTTGGTCAAAAAGAAGTCCGATGTTCCTGTCAAAGTATTGCCATCCAAGCCAGCATTGGTTTCTCCAGCCACATACACATTAGCAGACGCATCCGTTGCAACAGCAGTACCATAAGTCAATTTAGCTGCAACACCCATTTGCTTAGTGAATTGTTTCACACCTACCGTATTATACTTGGTCAGAAAAAAGTCTTGTGTGCCTGTCACGGTATTTCCATCCAGCCCACCATTTGTAAACCCTGCCACATACACATTGCCTGATGCATCTACCGCAACAGAAAAAGCTGTAGTGTTTGCCCCTGCGGCACCCAATTGCTTGGTTCCAAACAATGGAAGCACTGCGACTTGACGCGTTTGAGTGGTCGCTGCATTGCCTACTGCATCACTCACATCATATGTTACAGTATAATTGCCCAGCGTACTTGTGTTCACACTATTGGTTGCCGTGATATGTGCAGTAATATCTCCATCCACATTATCTGTGGCTGCCGCCCCAGCATCCGAATACACCAAACCTTGCGGCACTGATGAAGGATTAAAGCCAAGTATCGTAATCACAGGTGCTGTGGTGTCCGCCGTTGAAGAAGACGAACCACCACCGCTACAACTCGCCAAACCCAGCATAAGACTTAGCCCTAAAATGTTACGCATACCTTTCATTATACAACGCATCATATCCCCCACATTCATTGGTGTTGTCATATGATATAGTTAAAGGAAAAGTATGCGTCAAATCCAAGTAACAAAATCAACTGGATTGATGCGGCTTAATATGTTGTGGGCGTTCTATCATCACAGTTTACCTTAGTCGCCCTGACTATCAGTACTTTAAGGCTTACCTTGGGTGGGTTGAAACCAAACCAAGTCAGCAAACGAACATAAGGAGCATTATTCTTCCGCTTTCTTACGTTCTTTCTTAGCGCGAATCCTAGCTTTCTTATCATCGGATGCATGAGCATCGCGCGGCTTGCGAGGTACTGCTCGATAAAGCTCAACACGTTCACCTTCATGAACTTCACTATCCAGCTTCACCAACTTGGCAAACACACCCACTTTATTCACTGCCAAATCAAGCTCTGGGAACTTCGCCAATACCTGCGACATTTGAATCACTTGCTCGACCGTACATTTTTCAGGAACATCCAACTCTTCTAAAAACTGTTCGTCGGGTAAGGCATAAACAACGGATACATGCATGGTTAACTCCTCAATCCAGACAAACTTACAGCTCGCTTTTCAAACGTTCTTACCATGGTTTTACAAGCTGCACCAAACAATGGTGATGCCACAATATCCAACATTGTACTTTTAAATTCAAATTCAATAGAGAAGTGAACCTCACAACGGTGTTCATCAATATGATCAAACGTCCATACACTTTCTAAGAATTTGAATGGACCCGTGAGCAAACGAATCTCAACCAACTTATGTGGCATAAAATAATCAACGGTTTGGAATTTGTGTTTGGTACCTGCCAAATCCATGGTGAGTTCGGCACTAAGCTCATTGGCTTTGACTTCTAAAAGCTCTGCACCACAAATCCACGGTACAAATGCTGGGTATGCCTCAATATCCATCACCAAGTCATACATGGCCCTGGCAGTTACAGGCAATATCTTGGTTTCTTCAAAGCAATGCATTAGCTGCGGCTTCTTTTCTTTTCCTGATGCCTTCTTTCGTTGGCAGTCTTTGCTTTACCCTTCATTTTTTCTTCATAAGGGTTATCTGTTTTACCAAATTTTATACGCACAGGAATACCCGGCAATTTAAAGTGTTGTCTAAAGCTCTTTTCCAAATAATGTTTATAAGAAGACTTTATCGCTTGAGGACGATTACTAAAGATACGAATCGTTGGTGGTGTTGTACCAATTTGTGAGACATATTTAAGCCGAACTACCGCACCACCATCACTGGGCGCATATTGTTTTTTCTCAGTGTCACTTAACCAACGATTCAGTTCGCCTGTACCCACTTCAAAACCATTAGCAATGCCTGCTTCAACAGCATGTTTCAATAATTTCTTCACACCTTTTTTATGCTTAGCTGCGGTACGGAACACTGGAATATCCGGCAAACCACGCATTCTATAATCCAAGCGCTCTACATAATATTTCCACTCATCATCGCTAAGTAAATCCACTTTATTTACAGCAACAATCAGTGCACAACCTTCATCTTGAGCCAAATGCATCAAACGCATATCCTGCTCAACAATACCTTCGCCACCATCCAGCACCATCACCGCAACATCAGCTCTTCTAAAGGCTTGAACTGCTTTGACGCGAGCCACAAATTCAATCACATCACTGATGCGTCCTGACTTGCGCTGCCCTGCTGTGTCTACCAAACGAATAAAAGCATCGTCATAAGGCATGTCCGTATCAATGGCATCACGCGTGGTACCTGCAATCGGGCTAACCACCATTCTATCTTTACCCAACCATGCATTAATCAGCGTTGATTTTCCCACATTTGGGCGACCAATAACTGTAACGCGTGCTAATGGTTTTTCATCACTGACTGCATCTTGAATGTCATACTTTGGAATAGTCTTAGCAATCAATGAACATAGGCTTTGCATACCATGACCATGCGCTGCAGACACTGCTGCAGGGTCGCCCATACCCAAAGCAAAAAACTCTTGAGCCAGCCCTGCATTTTCTGCTTTATTGACTGTCAAAAGTACGGGTAAATTCGATTTGCGAAGTTTCTGCGCTAAAGCGTGATCCACAGGTGTTGGTCCTGCAATCGCATCCACAGCAAAAAGAACGACATCCGCAATCTCTAATGCTGCTTCCACTTGGCTATCAATCGCACCTTGCATTTCACCGTGTTGCGATTCACCAATACCACCTGTATCAACAAGCACACATGGTTCACCACCAATCACACACTCGGTCTCTAAACGGTCAACGGTTACACCCGGCCTATCACCCACAATGGCTTTACGTTTTTTAATAATACGATTGAATAAAGTAGACTTTCCAACATTTGGGCGACCAACAATAGCAACGACAGGTAATGTAAAAGCCATTATTTCACCAAAGCCATCAGGCCACGGTCGGTACGAATAACCAAGCCCTTATCTGTCACGATTGGCAAGCGTGCGATACCACCTTGTAAAGTCAGGTTTGCTTCAACCTCACCATCCATATTGACACGGAAAACATTACCCTGATTGTCGGTCAACCAAAGTGCATCCTCAAATAATACAGGGCCTATCAATTCATGTTCAGAAATTTTCTTACTCCACAAGCGATTACCTTTGTCCGTGTTGTAAGCATGTAAAAAACCAAGACTGTCTGCCATGAACATTTTATTATTTACATGCAAGGGCATGGATTTGAGTGACACAGGAAGCGCAAATGATTGCGAACCATCTTCTGCTGACAAGATAACAAGTTCACCATGAAAAATAGGTACCATCAACACATGGTTAACCTGTTCCCCAGCCAAATGAAGCTTCTCAACCAATAACGGTGTTGCCAAAGGCCCATTGATATCACCGACTCTCGCCGCAAGGCTCGCTGAAATCGTTTGCTGCTTCCAAAGCACATCCCCTGTATATGCTTTCAATGCAACGGCATCACCATTGTTAAACACCGTGTAAATAACATCCTTATCTACCCGTGGATTTGCACCCAAGTACAAGCTTAATGTGTTTTTTAATCCCGCATAACTCCAGCGTTTCTCGCCTGAATCAGAAAAGCGATACAATTCATTGTCTGCAGTTTGTATGAGAAAGTCATTATCCACAGCAACAGGCTGCATGGTGAACGTGGAGGGTAACTTTTTTTGCCAAACAATTTTACCCTCAACAGGGTCAACTGCATATAAATTCCCTTGAATATCGCCAAACACTACAGTTCCATTTTGCAGTGCTAACGCTCCAGAATCTACGGGTACACCCAGATAGAATCGGCGCACTTCACTGCCTGCTGCAACATCGTACACATGCACCCAACCATCACGGCCTGCAAGCACAGCCCATGTTTCACTATCATGCTTAAATATGGCAGGAACACTCAAGGCAACAGGAGCATTAGGTAGGCGTTGATCAACATCAACTGACCATATTGTTTCGATAGAAGAAGTTTGCGCAAATCCTGTTATAGAAAAAGCAACCATACCTGCAGCATAAACAACAAGTGCAAAAGCACAGGTGAAATATTTCATGTTATTTTGACGCTTTAAGTTGTGCAAGCTCTGCTTCAAGCGCTGATTTTAAATTCTTATCATGTGATTCAGCATCCAAGGCTTTTTGAATGAACGTTTCTTTTTCAGACTCATCTGAAGCAAGTTTTGCTAAGAACGCATAACGTGCTTGTTCATAGTCTTTACCAAAACGGAATGCTAAAAGTTCTTTAGCTTTCGTCATGTCGCCTTCTTCAATATAAACCACCGCTAAATCTAAGCGTGCTTGCCAAACAAATTCAGGCGCACCCTTAGTCTCTATCAAACTTTCCAGTGCAGCTTTCCGTGCTTCAACACTTGAACTAGCGCTCTTTTTTAACTTGGCTAGAATCGCATAACCCGAGTCGGGATAGGTTTTAATCACGCTATCAAACATTGTGGTTTGCTCAGCTTCATTGGTTGCATTCATCGCTTTAATATACATCAACGCCGCAGCCTCTTTTTGACTGCGCTTTTGCTCTTGCCACAATCCATTACCAACAAGGGCAATTACTAAAACAACTGCGCCTGCTATCAATTGTTGCTGATTGTACTGCAGCCATGCAATGAGCTTTGCACTTTGCATATCGCGCTTTAACTCGACAAAATCTGTTCCATCAACAATCCCTTCAACAGGGGCATTTTCTTGCTTTTTATTACTCACAATGATTCACCTTTTTACATCACTCATGCCATTTGTAGCTGCGACACGCTAAAGAGCGCACGACCAGTGTCAATTATTCGTAGTTAAGCATTTATGATTGATAAACGAAGAGTTGGCACTTTTCATGCTTATGCTAACCTCATATGGCTTCTTCACACAGGCCTTCACTGATAGGGAGCAAAAATGGGTGCCAAAAAAACGATAGACACATCTGACATCTTATATGGTCAACCTGGTGCAAAATTTGTCCAACTTCTTTTAGAAAGCTCTCTTATCAATCATCCGCAACTTGAGAAGGTTGTACGCATTCAAAAAAAGCTAGGTAATAAAAAAGTTTTATCCCGAATCCTTATTGAACTTGGTTTAATTACAGAAGATGAAAAAAGACGGTTGCTGCGTAATCATGCTCAAGACTTTCTTATCGGTGAGTTGGTTTGTGAGCTGGGTTTTATTGATTTGAAAGCATTACTTCTTGCTGAAAAAGAACTTGGAAAATCCCCTGGCGTACGTATGGGTGAACTCCTTATTAAGCTTAACTTTATTAATGACAGACAGCTGGCACAAGCCTTATCTGAACAATTAGGGAAACCCTTGGCACATATTGATATTGATATGATAGATAAGAATATCACTGGGCAATTTTCTAAAAAATTCCTTAAGCAAAACCTTGTTATCCCTTATGAGGAGAATAAAGCACATGTCCTTGTGCTTACATCTGATCCACTGAACAAAAAAGCAATTCAAGAAATTGAGATGCAACTCGAAAAAAGTGCCACAATTTTTATAGCCGCCGAAAGTACCATGGTGAGTTTAATTGAGAAATTAACACTCTCTCAACAAGAAAGTGAATCAAACGAAGGTCAGCATATTTCTGAAATTGTTGATAGTCTATTCTTGGCTGCTATTCGTGATAGTGCCAGTGATATTCACCTTGAGCCTCTTGCTGACCTCATGCGTGTACGGTTCCGCATGGATGGTGTGCTTATCCACAAAATGGACATACCACTCAACGCTTCAAAACGTGTTGTAACCCGATTAAAGATTTTGGGTGAAATGGATATTTCTGATACACGAACCCACCAAGATGGTCGTATTTCCCATACCGTTGGTGATGTGGAAGTTGATTTTCGTGTTTCCACTTACGTCACCATATATGGTGAAAATTTAGTTATGCGTGTGCTCCGCCGCGATGGTGGTTTAAAAAGTATTGAGCAAATCCATATGGATAGAGGCATCTTGGAGCGATTCAAACATGATGCCTTGGATGTTCCTACTGGAGTTATTATTATCACAGGACCCACTGGCTCAGGCAAGACCACAACGCTCTACTCGGCTGTTGACTACTTGAACCGTCCCACTACAAAAATTATTACTTTAGAAGACCCCGTTGAATACGTTATTGATGGCATTATGCAATGCTCTGTTGATGAAAGTGCTGGGCGCTCCTTTTCTAAATCACTTAAATCTGTAGTCCGTCAAGACCCTGATATTATTGTCTTGGGTGAAATCCGCGATACCAACTCTGCTTCAGTTGCTGTCCAAGCTGCACTAACAGGTCATAAAGTTCTCACTACATTTCATACAGAGGATTCTATCGGTGGCTTACTCCGCTTGATTGACATGGGTGTTGAAACCTTTCTTATCTCATCCACTGTTGTAAGTATTTTAGCACAACGGTTGATTCGTACAATTTGCCCCGACTGCCGACAACCTTATATGCCCAACAAACGTATTGCGCACCTCATTGGTTTTGATGATGAAACCCTTCGTAACCATACTTTTTATCGCGGTACAGGGTGCGGTACATGTTATGGCACGGGTTACCATGGGCGCACTGCTCTCCATGAACTGTTGGTGCTCAACGAAGCTGTGCGTTCAGCAATTATTGCCCAAGAACCATCCCATGTTGTGCGTAAAATTAGCTGTGAAAGCACTGATTTATTATCGCTTATGGAAAATGGTCTGTATAAAGTTCTCGAAGGTGAAACCACCATTGAAGAAGTTTATCGCATTGCCCCTCGTGCTGTTTCAAGTCGCAGCGTTGCCGACATTATAAGAATTATGGGAGATGATAATGAGCGTTGATGTTGAAGCCTTTGCACAAGTGATTCGCATTCGATTTAGGAAAGGTGAAGCCAAGCTACCTTTATTACCTAAAGCCGTCTTGGATGTACAAAAAATAGTTCAAGATGAAAGTAAAGGCGCATCTGACATCGCAAAAGCACTCGCCCAAAGCCCAACCTTTGCTGCCACCGTACTGCGTATTGCCAATAGCCCTGAATTTAAGAATGGAACTTATGAAGTGCGCAGTTTGCCTATGGCAGTGCAACGTCTTGGTGGGCGAAGAACACTACAACTGATGGTTGCCATCTCTTCCAAATTACATATGAATGTCCAAGATAAAGGACTTAAAAAAATACTTCAAAAAAGCAAGGATGATGCCTTGTATGTTGCCGTTGCAGCAAGAAACTTAGCGCAATTGTTACAAAATGCAGAACCTGAAGAGGCTTTCTTGGCTGCCATGCTGCATGATGTAGGCGTATTGGCTGTTGTCTGTGCTGTTCCCGATTTACTGTCACCCTTAGCATATGAAGATCAATTGGCAATCATTGATGCGCTACACCTTGAAACAGGCGGTCGCTTGCTTAACTACTGGGAAATGCCTGATTCATTTGAAAGCATTGCATCGCATCATGGTATTGAATCCGATGATAGACCCCGTGATAAACTGATTGATATTGTGGATGCCGCAAGCTTTTTGGTGCGTTCATTTGGTCATAAAATGTTATTTAATTCCAGTGAGCTTATCGACCCTTCACACTACCCACCTATTCAACGCATTGGTGCATCCGAAACCCATCTGGCTGCTGTTGAAATTGAGCTGGAAGATAATGTCACACAAATGGCCTCTGCCTTAGGTTAACAACTTCTCAGCTGGAATTTAACGTTGGTTAAGATAATGAAGCTTACGCCAAATTGCATCGTGAAACACTTCAGTCACCAATGCTTTAGCACCCGATGAGGCATCTAAAATCGAACGCCTCGCCCAATAGCTCTCATATAATCCCTCGGCTTTCACCTGCGCTATATTCAAATTAAAACGTGATAAAGATAAACCTTGGTCAGACAATAAGTTAGCAAGCGGGCGTTTGCCTTCTTCAAGTTCGAGCATCAGCTCCACTGGCAACACGGCTAGTGGCAGCACGGACTCGGCATCAAACATTACTTCACCACGAGATAACAGCGAAACCTTACGTCGCAAGCAACGTTCCTGAATATCAACCTTCAACAACTGTGCTTCTTTTTCAGCAATGGCATCAATAAATTGGTCATGTACATGAACATCCAGCTTCATCCCATACTTACCTTCAAGTAAACGTGTAAGTGGTGTAACCACAGATAAAACACTGATTTGCATAGGCGTGAGTATTTCCCCATATTCAGAACGCCACGTCCGAACATCCAACCACATTTGTGTCGTAAGCAGCTGTTGAATCATACTGAAAGCTCTAGTGCCATAACGATGGCATCTTCACGCGGTTTGGTCTTTGTTGCGCGATAATAGTTTGGGCGGTTACCCACACATGCAAAACCCAAATGGTGGTAAAATGTTTGCGCAGCTTGATTTGATTTTCGCACTTCCAGCATCAACGATTGCATATCTTGCTTGGTTAACATGAGCATTTTCATCAGCTTTTTTGCTACCCCCAAACGTCTAAAATCTTGATGTACGCACACTTGCATGATTTGTGTTTCTAACAAAATATCTTGGCTTAACACATATCCAATCAATAATTTTTCCTGATAACATACATACAAATCATAACCAACCTGCAATGATTGTAACATCACATGTTTTGACCATGCCTCATCGAACACTAGGCGATTTAAAGAAAAGACTGCCTCAATATCATCAATGCTGCCAAGTCGGTATTCCAATTGCATCAATCAGGGGCTTGAATTTGTTCTTTCCAATTGCACGTTTCGCTAGCGCACACATGTTCTGTACCATTACGTTTGGTGATTTTCTCAGTCACAAACGGTGCGCCACATTCAGGGCACGGTTTATCCAAAGGTTTATTCCATAATGCATGTTTACATTTGGGGTATTGCGAACATGAATAAAATATTTTACCACGCCGCGACTTCTTCTCTAAGAATGTTCCTTTATTGCATGTTGGACATTTAATGCCTGTATCTTTGGGCTTCTCCAAAGGCTGGATATTTTTACATTTCGGATAAGCTGAACACGCTAAAAATTTACCATAGCGCCCTGTTTTAACCACCATTGGTGAATTACATTTTTCACACTTTTCATCCGACTCTTCAACAGGCGCTTGCTCTGCATCCCCATTCAAAGGTTTAGCAACTTTACACTCAGGATAACCCGTACAAGCTAAAAACTTGCCATATTTACCAAGTTTGATGGCCATAGGTTTGCCACATTCTGGGCAAATTTCATCAGTCTCTTCATGGGTTACATCCGAACGTTTTACATTTTCTTGGGTGTGGTCAATGCGTTCTTTGAAAGGACCCCAGAAATCGTGCAGCAGTGGCCGCCATTCGCGTTCTCCCCTGGCCACGGCATCCAGCTTGTTTTCAATATCCGCTGTAAAATTGGTGTCCACAATATCACCGAAATAATCGGTTAAGAACTTACTCACAATCTCACCCACATCCGTAGGTACGAAACGTTTTTTGTCCATGTCCACATACTTGCGCACACGCAACACATTCAAAATCGAAGCATACGTCGATGGACGACCAATACCATGTGCTTCAAGCTCTTTAACCAATGTCGCTTCTGAAAAGCGCGGTTTGGGTTCTGTAAAATGTTGTTTAGGCTCTACACGTTCAATGCCGATGCTGTCGCCCACTTCCAAAACAGGTAATGTTTTATCGTCACCATTTTTATTCGGTTCATCCGTACCTTCAATATATAACGTACGAAATCCTGCGAATACCAAAGTCGAACCATTGGCACGAAGCACTGTATCGCCTGAGCTTATATCAGCACGAACTTGGTCAAGCACTGCCGCTTCCATTTGTGATGCAACAGTACGCTTCCAAATCAGCGTATATAATTTTAATTCATCCGCAGGTAATGTTCCTTTTAGACTTTCAGGCGTACGGGAAAAGGATGTAGGGCGAATCGCTTCATGCGCTTCTTGCGCATTTTTACTTTTGGTTTTAAAGACACGTGGTTTGCTGGGTACAAACTCTGCACCAAACTGCGATTGAATTTGTTCGCGTACTTCTTCAATCGCTTCCTCAGATATACTGGTTGAATCGGTACGCATATAAGTAATCAAACCCACACGCTCACCATCAACCTCTTCGCCCTCATACAATTTCTGTGCCAACTGCATGGTTTTTCGTGCTGTAAAACCAAGCTTACGCGAAGCCTCCATTTGTACTGTGGATGTAATAAAAGGTGCGGCTGGGTGTTGTTTACTTTTCTTTTTCTGAATATCACTAACTACAAAACTTCCAGCTTCCACAGTCTTAGCAGCTTTTTCCGCAGCCGTCTGATTATTCAAATCAAACTTGGTCAGCTTTTCACCATCTAAAGTGTTCAATAATGCTTTGAATGCTGATTTTGAAGTTTTACCATTGATACATGATGCTTCAATCGTCCAATACTCTTTGGGTTTGAAATCACGGATATGCTGTTCGCGCTCACACACCAAACGCAAGGCTACCGACTGCACACGACCCGCCGATAAACCACCACGAATCTTACGCCACAATAGTGGTGAAAGGGTAAACCCCACTAGGTAATCCAATGCAGAACGCGCTTGCTGCGCATCCACCAAAGGCATATTTAACTCTGTCGGGTTGGCAACTGCATGCTGGATTGCTTTGCGTGTAATTTGATTAAATGTAATACGAGAAACTTTTTTACCTTTGAGTTTACCACGTTTTCCCATTTCATCGGCAACATGCCAAGCAATAGCTTCCCCTTCTCTATCCAAATCGCTTGCAAGAATAAGTTCGTCAGCTTTTTTGAGTGCTTTTTCAATATCGGATAATCGTTTACGTTTATCCTCAATCACTTCATATTTAAGTGCAAAGTCATTATCAACATCTACCGAGCCATCTTTCTTAGGGAAGGCACGAACATGCCCATAAGAGGCAAGCACTTTATAGCCTTTACCTAGGTACTTTTCGATTGTTTTTGCTTTTGCTGGAGATTCCACCACGACTACTGCACTCACGTTATCTCCTTATAAAACTTAACTTAATGTATAACGACTACCTGGTAATTTTTCAATGATTCCACCAAGCTCGAGGGCGAGCAAGATGGTAGAAAGCGCCGGCACGGTCAAGCCACAATCTTCGGCAAGCGCATCCACATGTTTAATTTCAGCTTGTAACAGTTGAATAATTTTTGCCTCTGTATCGCTCTTAGGTTGATATTGATTCGCTGGCTTTTGCGTGCAATGCCAGTCCATATTTCCTAAAATATCTTCCGCATTTGAGGCCAATATCGCACCATCTTTAATCAACTGATGACAACCTGTATGTACATCATTAAGCACAGAGCCCGGCACAGCAAATACTTCACGTCCATAATTTAAAGCTTGGCGTGCTGTAATCAACGAACCCGACTTTATGCCACCTTCGACCACGACCAACCCATGCGACAAGCTTGCAATAATACGGTTCCTTTGTGGGAAATAGCTAGCATGTGCGATTTTATCAGGTGCATATTCACTGATCACACAACCCTTTTCTACCATGGCGTCTATCTGTTTTTGTTGCTGAGCACTGCCTGCACTTAACCCGTAACCCAACACTGAAATACCTGCAGCTCCAGCATCTAATGAACCACCATGTGCAGCTGAATCAATGCCCGGTGCCATACCACTCACGATAATCACATTTTGTTTGGATAAATACGATGACCAACGCCGTGTAATCAACTTCCCTTCTGCGCTGGCTTTTCGCGCACCGACCATGCCTATGATTTTATCCGCTTGAAGGCAATCAAGTTGCCCTTTAATGTAGAGGGACAGTGGCGCATCTGAGCAACTTTGAAGTTGGAGCGGCCAAGCATCATCTTCTGGGCAAAGGACATGAATATTTTTTGCCACGCACTGTTTGATGAGCGCATCAATTTTCTTCGTAACCTTATCTGATTGTGCTTCTTCAAGTGCATTTGCCATTTTTGGCCCAATACCATCAACAGATAACCAACTCTGTTTATCTTGTTGCCAAATATCAGCAGCAGACCCAAATATTTCAACTAGCTGTTTAGCCGTAACAACACCAACACCTGCAACCAAACTTAAGCGCAGGTAATCATGTACTGAATGGCTTATCAAAGCTGCTTATTTCTTCGATAAAGGTTGAATTAAATCTTTAATATGAATGGCTGATGATGATTTACTAATCAAGGCAATCGAAGCTTTTTCCTGTGCTGCAATCACGATGATTTCGCCAATTTTCTCTTCAGGAAGAGCGCGATACGTTTTTTCTTGATAGACGTTATCCAATACCAATTTTCCAGGGCGATATACACCAAGCACTGTACCCGCTCTAAGCCCATCCTCTGAACCAGCATCGATGCCTATGACTTGGCCTTGCCCTGCTTCAACAGTGTTACCACGAATATAGGTTACATGTCCAAATACAGACCCATCAGGGTATTCAAGTTTAACATTATAATCTGCTGGTAGGGCACGTTTTAGCCTATCTGTCCTGCCAATCTCTTCAAATGCTTGAATAATCGTGCCACGAAAAACACCCGCTTCCTCTGAGGTGACTTCAACCGTACCCAAATGGTTCACCAAATACCCCACCAACTCTTTGTCGCCGAGATCACTCAATGCGTAAATCGGGTCTCCAGTACGGAAAATATTGAATGTGTCCCCGGGTTTCGCACGGATATCCAAGGATAGATAAACTCTATCATTGGCACCATAATTTAAGCGTTCATCTTCAGAATCAAGAATGTGACCAATACCTTCAATCGCTTTAGGCGCAATCAAATCTTGTCTAGCCAATGCCGTAAGCAGCACTTTACTGTCAATTTCTTTTTCACTTCGCTCTGCAGGTTTATAAATAATGCGTGGTTCGAGTTTGACCACATCACGTTCAGGTTTCACCACAACTTGGCGCGGTTTCTTAAATTTCAACCACATTTCATTGCCTGGGTAAATCAAGTCTGGATTAGAAACATAAAGGTTTTGCTCCCAAATTTTTAACCATTTTTCAGGGTCAGCAAAATATTCTTGGGCAATATCCCAAAGTGTATCACCTTTTTTGACAATATAGGGTTGTGGAAAAGGTTTAACCAATTCACTTTCACCCACTTTTCCAGGCATAAGAAATGCATCTGCCAACAACTGTGTTGGCAATAAGAAGGCAAGCAGCAACATCAATTTCAATTGAAGTTTCATATGAATACTCCCGTGTAACTTTTGATAAAACATACGTTATTTAGCAAAATTGTGGCAGATAGTTCTATGAACCGCAACTTTTCTTAAAAGTTTATCAATCCTTCGATGTCAGCTAGCCACGGTAAGTAGTCCAAAAGTAT
>JALUNK010000024.1 GCA_027055255.1 Ghiorsea sp. | reverse complement strand
GATGTACATGTTGTAGACACCGATGAGGGCGGCAACAATGTTGATATTACGATGACTTTAACCGCACCAGGCTGTGGCATGGGTCCATTTATTGTTGATGATGTACGCGCAAAAACACTAGATATTGAAAATGTTACCGATGTGCATGTTGACCTCGTATTTGAGCCACCTTGGGATAGATCCATGATGTCAGACGAGGCTAAATTGCAGTTAGGGATGTTCTAACCAACATGCAGGTCTCTTTTTCGCAATAGGAAAAGTTGTTAACCTTATGCTATACTTTCGGGATGACGCTAAAGACTAACCATCAATCTATTGAAAACAAAAGCTTTCTCAATCGTATAAAAATACATTTTCAAAATAGACCTGACACTGAACACGAACAAGCTCTATTTCGCATTATTATTACACTCTTAACACTAATTTACTTATGGTTAACCTCAAAAGAAATTGGTTTCTATTTTGCAGTTGCTTATCTGAGTGCCAGTATACTTTTCTTCGCACATTTAATGTCAACAAAGACAATCTCGTCTGCCCGAAGAATGGTTGGCATGACCTCAGATATAATTATGCTGACAGTTGCTTTATATTTCTCAAATGAAGCAGGGGCTCCTCTACTCGTTACATATTTATGGATAATTACAGGTAGTGGCTTTCGCTTTGGTGTAAAATACCTTATATTTGCAACAGCCCTTACACTTATAGCGCAAATGATACTCTTTTTATCAAGTAGTTACTGGCTTGAACATGAACTGATAGCTTTAGGCTGGATACTAGTCACAGCAATTATTCCATTCTTTATGGCCACTTTGATTAAAAAGCAGCAGCAAGCCATTCACGATGCAGAGGAAGCAAACCAAGCTAAATCACAATTTCTTGCAAAAATGAGTCATGAATTACGTACTCCTCTGAATGGTATCATTGGTGCAAGCGAACTTCTTTCTCTCAGTGATCTTGATGCAAAACAAGAGAAATACGCCCATATGATTAAGGTTTCAGGGCAAACACTGCTTAGTTTAATTGAAGATGTTTTGGATATTTCCAAAATTGAGGCAGGTAAACAAACCAGTGAAATTAAACCTTTTGATTTACATGAACTTATTTATGAAATCTTACAACCTTTTTTACCCAAAGCAGAAGAAAAAGGTATCAATTTAACATCGCATATTGAACCAAATGTTCCTTTCCGTTTACTTGGTGATGAACTTCATCTGAAACAAGTTCTGACTAATTTTTTAAGCAATGCCTCAAAATTCACAGAACAAGGAAGTATTAAGCTGCTTGTTCAAACATCAGCCAACACATCCATTGCACCTGTACGTATTCGTTTTCGCGTGATTGATACAGGCATTGGTATGTCCACAAAAGCACAAGAAAGTATCTTTGATAGTTTTGTTCAGGCTGATTCATCCGTAACACGAAGGTATGGTGGCACAGGGCTAGGAACCACTATTTCCAAAGAACTTGTAACTTTGATGCATGGTGATATTGGTTTACACAGCCAAGAAGACAAAGGCTCAGAATTTTGGTGTGAGATTCCTTTTCATCGTCACGAGGCGGTGAGCAAAGAAGAAATTGCCACATCCACATCCTTTTCTGATGCCCGTATTCTCACCTTAATGAGTCCACAACTTTTACCTCAATTTATCGCCCCCATGGAGCGCTGGGGGCAAAACGTACAATCCTCTCACAATGTTATTGATATGGTCACCACTTTAAACAAGGCACATGAACAAGCCAAGCCATTTCATATTACCATTGTTGAACAAAGCTTACTTGGTATGTCACCTGAACAACTGATTAAAACAGTGCGTGATAAAGATATTTTGTCTGAAGCATCCTTTATCTTGGTTGGTGAGCATTTTTCTCCTATTGAAAGTGCATTACTGATAGAAATGGGGTTTACTGCTGTGTTAACATACCCATTAATTGAATCCTTATTGTTTAATGCCATTCATGAAGTATGTGTAGGGAAACAAATTAATAACGGCATTCCTTCTGTTGCTGACTATCTCCAGCGTAGAAATCAGCTTACAGGACTTCATATTCTTGTCGCTGAGGACAACGAAGTAAACCAAGAAGTTATACAAGAGTTCTTAACCCTTATGGGACATCAACCGTATATTGTTGATGATGGTGATAAAGCTCTGGATACACTCACTGATGACACATTACAATTTGACCTTGCATTATTGGACATCAATATGCCATACATGTCTGGGTTAGAAGTTATCAAAGCTTATCGTTTTATAGAGGGTGATACCCGCTTGCCTATGATTATTCTCTCTGCTGACGCAGTGTCTTCAAATATTGATAACAGCCTTGAAACTGGGGCTGATGACTATTTAACCAAACCCATTGAGTATAAAAAACTAGCTGCTGCAATTGATAAGTTTGCTCGACCTAAACATACCACTTATACTGTCCATACAAGCACTCCCAGCCCTATCAATAATGAGTGGAAATATATTGACCCTTCATTGCTTGATAAGCTAGCTAGTATGACTAAGCGTGAACATTTTATTGATTCACTTGTTGACAAGTTTATTAAAGGAACCTTAGATAAAATAGTACAACTTGAGCAAGCCTGTTTAACACATGATGCCCAAACCTATGTAGATATTTTCCACGCTCTTAAAGGTAGCTCTGGGGTTGTGGGTGCTACGGCTATTTATAAAATCTGTTCTAATGTTGAACAACAAGAAAATATATCAGATAAAATCATGACGGAAACTATTCTGAGCTTAAAAGGTATATTTCATGAAAGTAAGGTGGAGCTTTCAAACTACATCCAAAAACGCAGCTCGAAAGCCCACAATAACAACACATAATAACACCTTACTTACCACGATCACATTTATTTAGATGCTTGCCTTTTAACCAAACGCTCCATCATGCGTAATTCTTTGTGACCTAGCTTCATATTCGCGTCAACCCATATTGTCGCAATTTCAGTTAATTCTTCGAATGTAACTGTATTACAACATCTTTTTGCTTTACGAATAGACTTATATGTATTCCATGAACGCTTTTGTTTTCTTAGGTAATCATAGACAGCTTGCTCACCTTCCCCATCTTCTACTAAAATATCAACCACACCCAGCTCAAACAATTCACTAGCTGTGTATAACTTACCACTTAAAATCATTTGATCTGCTAAAGCTGCATTTACTTTTCGTGATAAGAAGCTGTATGCCCCCATACCTGGAAACATGTTAAATAATACTTCTGGTAACCCCATTTTTGCACTCTTTTCTGCAATAAGGATATCACCCGATATTGCAGCCTCAAAACCTGCACCAAGAGCATCGCCTTGAACCAGAGATATTGTAGTAATATCCTTTCCTAATCCAATATAAAATTGATACAGAGGCTCAATACTTTTTAACGCATATTTTAGTAAAGCTTCTCTATCTTTTTCTAGGATTAAAGATTTAAATAAATCTAAGTCTCCTCCCAAATTAAACACACCTTTTGTATTCGATGCCACCACG
The DNA here is from genome assembly GCA_027055255.1 of Ghiorsea sp. Taxonomy (GTDB): domain Bacteria; phylum Pseudomonadota; class Zetaproteobacteria; order Mariprofundales; family Mariprofundaceae; genus Ghiorsea. Next base: position 605 of record JALUNK010000024.1, on the reverse strand, counting down.
ATATGTTTTACTTTTCTAGAATTTTTATTAATAACCTCTAAAAAATTTGATTGAATATCTCCTATCAACTGTGAGGTAAAGCAAGGGCGAGGATGGGCATTCATCCGATACCAAGCTAATTCATGTTCTTCTTCATATACGATATCAAGAGCTCTCTCTTCTCTTTTTACAATGGGTTGTATTTTTAAGTTTGTATTTTGTTGCATAATGCACCTCTTATTTGTTGTATTTGTGACGTATGCCACAGCATGAGGTTCAACCTCACTTCAGCAGGTGTCAATTTTTTGTTAGTGTTTAGCGTGGTATTTTTTTACTATAAATTTCAAGATGTTCGTTAAACAAACAGTTTACAGCTATGGTGTATGCAGTTCAAAAAAGATATAATTTGCCTACTATGCCTTCAAAATGGAAACAACATCTCACTCTTCAATTACCTCAAGTAGAAGCCAATCTTATTTGGGTTCATGCTTGCTCTATGGGTGAGGTTGCTTCTGTTGCACCACTCATTGACCGCATGATAAACCTGCAACACCGCATCCATTTAACGGTAGTCACACGTACAGGTTTTGCCCATGCCAAACGTTTATTTGGTGGTGCCATTACCA
>JALUNK010000023.1 GCA_027055255.1 Ghiorsea sp. | reverse complement strand
ATGCTAATGTATCTGTTCGTCATCCTGGCGAACCATTGGGCACTCGCACGGAAATGAAGAATATGAACTCATTTCGCTTTATCAAACAAGCCATTGAGTTTGAAGTGTTGCGTCAAATCGAAATCATTGAAGATGGCGGCGAAGTCAAACAAGAATCTAGGCTTTGGGATTCTGTAAAAAATGAATCTCGCTCTATGCGTAGCAAAGAAGAAGCCCATGATTACCGCTACTTCCCTGAGCCTGACTTACCACCTTTACGCGTTACCCAAGAAGAAGTAGATGCCATCAAAGCAAGTATGCCTGAGCTACCGAATCAGTTGCGCAAACGCTTTGAAACCGAATTTGGTTTATCCGCTTACGATGCGGATGTGCTCACTCAAACACAAAGCTTGGCGCAATGGTATGAAGCTTTGGTGGCAGCCCACCCTGCCAATCCAAAACAGTGTGCCAACTGGCTTGCCAACGAGCTTCTTGGCCGCTTAAAAGAATTAAACAAAGACATCACTGAATCACCTATATCTGCACAAGCATTAGCATCTCTACTGGATAGAATTGCAGACAATACGATTTCAGGTAAAATGGCTAAGGATGTACTTGATGCCATGATGGAATCGGGTAAAGATGTAGATACCATCATTGATGAAAAAGGACTCAAACAAGTTTCTGATACAGGTGCTATTGATACCATGATTCAGGAAGTTCTAGATGCTAACCCTGGACAAGTTGAAGCTTATAAAGGTGGGCAAGACCGTTTATTTGGTTTCTTTGTGGGTCAAGTGATGAAAGCATCCAAAGGCAAAGCTAACCCTGCCATGGTCAATCAACGCCTTAAAGCCCTCTTAGGCTAATCCATAGATGAACAGGCATCAGTTACGTCCTTGGCTATATGCCAGCGTAGCTGTTGCCTTGTTTGCAGGACTGCTTTTTTTTCAAATTGACACCAAAGAACTGTATCAATCTTTACAAACCCAACTTAAAAAAACAGGCATACAGTTAGATGCTAAAAGTTTAAACCTCAGCTTGATGTATACAGGATCCATTCGTTTGGATGATGCGCATATTCAAGCCAAAGCTTTTGATGCTGAGATTCAGCAATTGTATCTTGATCTTGATTTACCTGCCTTGCTTACAGGCAAACCCATTGCTCAAGCATTATTTTTGCATCACGCTGAAATCAATGTGCTCAACAGTGACAAAGATGTTTGGTTAGGTCTTGCACAAACCGATAGCATCAAGCTCAAACGTATTGATATTTCACAAAGTGAAATTCATTTTGAACAGCAGCATATCACACTTGAAAAAGCCGACTTGGATATTCGAGATATTGGTAGAAACAAGAATCCACGTGTGGAATTAAGAGCGCATATCGGTGATGGTCGCGTAGATGCCCACGGCTACTTACATTTAAAACGTGGCGAGTTAACCAAGGGTTTTGGTCGTATACGTTTGTTTGATGTACCTGTATCGACTTGGTTTGATGGCACCAGTTTAAAAACATTAAGTGGAAGCATCACCAGCCACATCAACCAAGATACATCATGGCAATCCTTTGGTCATATCAGCATACAGGGTGAAGATAAAACCCCCTTTGAATTACGTGTTAAAATTCTTGGCAATCAAGGTTCCTTTTTGGCCATTGATGAAATGGTCATCAACCATAAAGCCATAGGCGCTGTGCAATTTACGGGGCAATGCGAGCAAGCAAGCGAATGTGCTTTTGTTGTGAATAGTAAAAAGATTGTGGCAGAACCACTGCTGCAAGCTTTGAATATTCATGGCACTACTGATTTAACCTTAGATAATTTCCAAGCAAGCGTTGATTTCAGCGGTGGGCAATGGTTCACCTCAGCAGAGGTGGCGTGGCCTGCCTTTGAATATGAAGCAGCATTAGATAACAGCACAAAAACCATACACATGCCATCGGCTAAGTTGCAGTTATCTAACTTGATTTGGAAAAATAGTAAAACGTGGCAAATCAACAACCTAGCTTTGCTTGCCACTGAAAAAGATGAATCTGATATGGAGTTTAATACCATCCGTTATGAGGTGGGTCACCTAGAACTTCAGCTTTCATTACACCAATCTACGTTCTGGTTGCCGCTTAGCCAATGGAGTTTTATTCAGCCTTTCAATATTCAACAAAACATTCAAGGCAAAGGTTATCTCGATGGAACTATAAGCTTAGGTTTTACTCATGATGACCTTACTGACATGAATGTGAATCTGGATATCACCCATGCTGAAGTTCGCACACAAGATATGTTTAAGCCGCTGGATACACCGCTACAACTTCAAGGTGAGCTGCTTTGGGAAGAAGATAAACTTCCTTCTTATGTTTCGCTTTCCATGGGGCTTAGCGAGTCCACATTTAAACTTCGTCATGAACAAAACGAGTGGTTCTTTTCTGATATGGAAATCAATTTTGATGAACTTAAGGACGTCGGCATAGAGTTCCCTGAATCATGGTCAGCTTGGCATGGTTATATTCGTGGGAGCACTACATTAAGCGTGCCTGAGAAGGATATTGTGATAAGCCAAGCCGATGTTGATTTGATTCAATTTGGTAAAGATAAACATCGGGTAGATGGTCAGATTCAAACCGATGGTCAACGATGGCAGGTACAAAACTTACGTTGGAGCCAAGGCAAAAACTTGGCTGAATTCTTCAGTAGGGAAAACAATCAATTTGATATTGAAGCTGAATCTTTGGATGGCAAAGCTTTATTATTATTACAGTCTTTACCCTTTAAAGCTTTTGGCAAACTCAAAAGTAAAATATTACATCTACCTTTTGGAAACTTAACCGATATTTCAGCTGACTACCAAGTGTATGGTGAAGATGACCATAGAGAACTAAGCTTGGGTGATTTTAAATGCAGCTTTTATGAAGGTTCTTTGGCAGCTAAAGATGTACGTGTATCTACGATCAATGATGCACTTAACCTTCACGGTACGATTCAAGTGGGTGGCATTCATTTAAACAACTGGTTATGGCTGCATAAACAATTTGGTACGCATTTAGAAGCTACCATTTATGCCACCCTCAATCTTGAAGGAAATTTTGGCGAAAAACAAACATTGCTCAACTGGAAAGGTGATGGTGATGTCACGGTCTACAATGGTAAATGGTTGTTCCATAATAAGAACATTACCGCTGACAAAGTGAGTTTAAATTTAAGACGGCGTAAAGAGTTTAATGCCCAATTCAACATCAAAGATGGTAAAAAGCATGGCAAAGGAAACATACGCATGGATACAGAAGGTCAAGTATCAGGCGGCATGACTTGGCTAGATAAAAACTACCAATTCTCAAAAGTATGGCCGAACTTCAAATTTGAAGAAATTATTGCGACAGGTAGCGAACAGCCGTAACAAGTAAAACAAAAAAAGACGCAGCCTAAGCTACGCCTTTTATATCATATACGATGTCACTAAGGCTTTGCTTAATGCGTTTGCATATCCTCTTCGGGATTGGCACTAATTTGATGAATTGCTAAATCTGCACCCATATGTTCGTCCTCTGCAGATAAGCGGATACCAAGCGTAGCTTTAATGGCTCGATACACCACAAAACCACCCACAATAGCAATACCAACACCTGTTAATGTTCCAACAAGTTGCGCCATAAAGGTTACACCACCAGCTCCGCCAAAAGATGTCGTACCAAATATGCCGGCTGCAATACCACCCCATGCACCACATACGCCGTGCAATGGAACAACGCCAAGCACGTCATCAATTTTAAGTTTATTTTGTAAAAACTCAAAGACATACACGAACAAAACACCCGCGACTACACCGACAAACAAGGCCCCAAGTGGGTGCATAATATCTGAACCTGCACACACAGCAACTAGCCCCGCAAGTGCGCCATTATGCACAAATCCAGGGTCATTTTTACCTGCAATCAATGCAGCAATCAAACCACCAACCATGGCCAATAAAGAGTTCATTGCAACAAGCCCAGATGCACCATCTGCAGTGCCCGCGCTCATGACATTAAAACCAAACCAACCCACGCACAACACCCATGAACCCAAGGCTAAAAAGGGAATATTGGATGGTAAAATAGCATTAACCTTTCCTGTTTTAGAATAACGACCTAAACGAGCA
>JALUNK010000022.1 GCA_027055255.1 Ghiorsea sp. | reverse complement strand
ACCTTATTTGTTAGTTTAGTGGTATTTTAATATAAAACTGGGTGCCATTTCCTTGTATGCTTTTTATATTTATATGGGCATCTAAGATTGCGGCACGCTCTGATAGGCTAATAAAGCCAAACCCATGTTCATTATTACAAGGTGTTTTCTTATGGGTATTAAATCCTTTGCCATTGTCAGTAATGTTGAGGTGAACATTGTGCTTGTCTTGTCTTAAGTTGATTGAGATTTCGGTTGCTTTTCCATGTTGGATGCTATTGCGAATAACTTCTTGGAATATCCTAAAAACATGTACTGCTTTATTAGAACTTAAATCAATTGTTTCAATATCGGTGGTAACTATGACCTTATATGTACTTTCTATTCGTTTGCTTTCATCATTGATAGCAGCAGATATGGATTTATCGCTGATTTGGACAGGAGCAAGGCCATGAATAATTCTGCGCAGCTCTTCCACTGAAGCATTAACACCTCCTGTAATATGACTTAAATATTCTTGTTTTTGTTCTTGTTTCGCAAGTTGACTGTGTAGCTTAATCGAAGCAAGGTGCTGCCCCATACCATCATGTAAGTCGCGGGCGATAGAACTTCGGACTAGTTCATTAACATTTACCACTTTAAGTAGTAGTTTTTTATAGTTTACTTGTAAGATAGAAATTTGCTGGAAGTAGGCAAAGAGCAAAGCATAACTATAGATAAGACTGCCGAGTTGAATATTTCGGTGACCTAAGAATATATCTGGTAGCCACTGTGTACGAATGAATATTAGGTAGAAAATTAGTGCAACAAGCTGTGCTATGGCTCCAGATCGTTTAAGTATAATACCTTTATAAGCACAAAAAAAGGCATAGATAAAAAAACAGGTAATGAGCAAGCTTAATGCGTACCATGCGATAGTTTTTATATGGTCGGGTATGGCAGGAATAAGTAAGGTGATAACTATACATAACCAAACCATGGTAATAGTGGCAATTAAATGCCGTGAAATATTACGATATTGTGCCCAGAAATACATAGCCATGGAAATAGGGGTGCCTACTAAGGCAATAAATAACAGTAAATTTAAATGAACATCAATATTACTCAGATAGAGCAAGTCATGTCCAGTAGCACCAATGAACATAAAAAGGCTGGTGACAATAAGCCATTTAAATTCACGTGTATTGGTAAGGGTGTAGCGAAGTAAGAAGAAAATAATAAATAAGTCAATAAGGCTGAGCGTTAAAAATAAAGTGTCTATAGAGCTAGTAACAATGATGGACTTTTGCTGCTTATCTATTAACTTTTCTAAGTCACCATAATATACATCGCCATCAATAATACCTGCGCCACCTGGGAACATGGCTCCCCAAGCGCTTCCAAATCCAATGCTGGTTTTAATAGCCAAGACATTGTTTTTATTTTTGAGAAGGCCTTTGGGGATAGGATAAAGCCGAACTAATCCTTGCGGGTTTGTGTAGGTGAACCGCCAAGGTTTCTCAAAGTGACCCAATCCTCCAATCTTTTTTCCGTTTAGCCAAGTTTCATCGGCATGGCGAATATATTCAATGAGTAATGCCTGAGCAGTATTGTTTCTTATGTCAGCATTAAAATGGACGCGATACCAACCTTTGGTTTTTTTGCCATGCTGCTGTGGCAAAATACTAGGCACTTTAATATTTTTCCAATTCGTGTCGTTAAAATTTGGGGATGCCCAGAGGAGGTTATCACCAAGCTGAAATTTCCATTGCTCACCAAGAAGGCTGACCTCTTGTGCAGAGGCAGGTGAGCTCAAAAAAAGAAGCATCAACAGAGCAGATGTTATGATAGGTAAGCAAAAACGCATACAAAATCCTAGCAATATTTAACTTTTTTGCCTACCTGTCGTTTACGACAGCTTACGCATCCAAAATACGCCTTCTACAATTAGACCATCATACAAATGAATAAAGGAGAAACTTATGAAGTTTAGATATACAATAAAAACATTGGCATTGGCTTGCCTAATGATGATGGGGGTAGTGGCACATGCTGTTCCATTAGTGCCTGGAGCACCTTTTACTAGTCTTGGTATCTATATGACACAGGGTGATTTTAATGGTGATGGTAATATGGACATAGTTGAGTCTGGATCATCAGCTAATATACGAGTAAGTTTGGCTGATGGACAAGGAGGGTTTACTTCTCTAGCAACACAAACATTAACAGGCTTAACGAATGCAGCTGTCGCATTGGTTTATGATATGAATGGTGATGGTAATGCCGACCTATTGATACGAGGTGTGGCTGGTGTCTATCAGGCTAATGGTGTTGGAGACGGAACTTTTTCAACCCCAACACAACTGTTCACTTTGCTAAATACCGAAGAGATTATAGATGCCGTGGACATGAATGGTGATAATCTGATTGACTTTGTTGGTTATGATGCAACTTTAAGCAACGTGTTTGTAGTTCTCGCGACTAGTGCTACAACTTATGCTGCTCCAGCAACAACTGCAGCTCAAATAACAACTCAGGCCAACACCATGCGTAACCTTGTTGATGTGGCAGATATCAATCAGGATGGCAACTTGGATGTTGTTGTACAGTCTAACACCACAAATCAGTTGGAGGTTTTTCTGGGGAGCAGCACAGGTACTCTAAATCCGCAACCACCACATGCTTTACCAACGTTTTCGGGTTCTCCTGCGAACAGCCTTAGCGGGACTCAGTTGGTAGATTTGAATAACGATAATTATCCAGATTATATTGTAGAAGGTTTTGATACAACGGTAGGTGTCTCTTTGGTTGTGTTGCTCAACGATGGAACAGGAGGATTTGGCACTGAGGTTTTATACCCGCTTAATGGAGCACAAACTGTTGCTATGCAGGGTATACTTCGAGTTGCAGATTTCAATTTGGATGGTAAGCCTGATGTGTTGATTCCTTATCACCAAAAAGTAGATGTATTTTTGGGTGATGGGGCAGGTGGCTTTGCCACACCTCTCGCCTTCTCTTTTACAAGTCAGGTAGGGAGTTCCACTGTTTTTGACGTTGTTGTGGGTGATATCAATGGGGATACAAAGCCTGATGCAGTTGTTAAAGCATTTGATGGCGTTGGATTCTTAACGGTAAGTAACTTCCCTTTAATTAATATGAGCACAACCAGCTTAATTACAGGAACGATTGCAATTAATGCAGGCGCTGCAACAACAACAAGCGCAAATGTTACGCTTGACTTAAATTGTGTGACCTCAACTGGTGTAGCTTGTGCAAGTAGTACAACTATGGAGCTTTCTAATGATGGTGGTGCAACTTGGGCACCAGCCGCACCTTGGGCAACATCTGTGCCTTGGATGCTGCCATCTGGGTTGGGGCAACATGGAGTAAATGTTCGCTTCACAGATATAAATGGTAATATTTCAACAGCAAATGATACTATTGAAGTGGTGGCACCACCAACAACAAGTAATAATGGTTGTGTGATGCCATCACAATCATCGGGTTTGTATTTATTGATGTTGTTTGGTTTATTGATTACAGCCGCACAAATGAGGTCAAGATATGTAGCATAGTATGACATAACTTATAATTGGTTTGTGAATAAAAAAGAGCATATGGGTATTGTAAACCTGTATGCTCTTTTTTGACTATTGATATTGAACTATGCTTATCGGTCAGAGCAAAGAAGGAGGCTGAGGGCAAGTATACGTTACATGCCCTAGATTTTTATTCAAAATAAAGTTATTGCTTTATGAAACCTTGCCGTTAAGTTTCGCGTCCCTTCGCAAGTAGGGTGGCTAGAAAGAAGGTTTTTTAGCTGCGCTTTATCAGGTTGGTTGCATGTTTTTAGTTGTCATTTTTGGCGTTAGAAACAGGCGGTTGACAAGTTAAAGTTGGGCGATATGTTTCGCCTCCCTTCGCAAGTAGGGTCACAGGAAATGGTTTTGAAAGAAGTTGTTTTTTTGTGGTTGATTTTGGTTTGTTTGGTTGTTGTTTTTGGTGTCTTAAGTAGGCGTTAAAATAAGATGGTTGACAAGTTAAAGTCAGGCGATAAAGTTCGCCGCCCGCAGCGAGACGGGTTGCTTCTAAAGCGATGCGTTACGGTGCTGGATTTGCTCTTTACAATATATAATTTTTACTTGAGCTGTGAGCGCATCGAGTCTTGTCTTAACTTTATTGGTAAGATTACTTGATGTAAGCTTATAGTTCATAAT
>JALUNK010000021.1 GCA_027055255.1 Ghiorsea sp. | reverse complement strand
AATATATGAGTGCAAATGCAGATAACCCATCTTCAGCATGGATACTAATATTCTTTAGCTGGTTGATTGCTTTGGTATCCACGCTGACCAGCTTATTTTTCAGCGAAGTCATGGAATTGGTGCCCTGCGTATTGTGCTGGTATCAGCGTATTCTTATTTTTCCATTGGCTCTCATTTTATTGCTCGGTTTGTTTCCTTTGGATAAAAACATCATCAAATATTCCCTACCTTTTTCAATATTAGGTTTGTTGTTTACTGTGTATCATCTGTTTCTATTCTATGGCTTTATTCCCGAAGATTTGAAGCCGTGTACTCAAGGCATTCCTTGCGATGATGACAGCATGATTCTGTTTGGCTTCTTACCCATCCCGTGGCTGTCACTGCTGGCATTCTCAGGAATTACAATATTACTTTTACTGGCTAGACCAAGGATGAAATTATGAATCAAAAATCAATTGTACTTATTGCTGTTGCTCTATTACTTGTGCTTTTTGGTGCAGGCGCACTCATGTATGACACGCAAAAAGCCGAAGAAAAAACGCAGCTCGTATCAGCCAATAGTGCTGCACTGATTAAATTTCATTCTCCGCGCATGGGTAACCCTAAAGCTAAAGTGACCCTTGTTGAGTTTATGGATCCTGCCTGTGAAACCTGCAGTATGTTTCATCCATTTGTGAAAACGTTACTGAAAAAATACGATGGCAAAGTAAACCTTGTGGTTCGTTATGCTCCCTTTCATCCTGGCTCAGATAAAACGGTAAAAATGTTGGAAGCTGCCCGCAAGCAAGGCATGGGTGTATTTTGGGATGTACTTGAACTCATGTATGACACCCAAGAGGGTTGGGCTTCGCATCATAATCCTCAACCTGAAAAACTTTGGGAATATTTAGCATATTATAAGTTTGATGTGGCACGTATGAAAAAAGATATGACTGACCCTGCATTTGAGAAAATCATTGCCATGGACTTGGCGGATGCCAAAGCTTTGGGCGTGCGCCAAACACCATCATACTTTGTGAATGGTAAACCGTTGCCAAGCTTCGGTTCAAAACAGTTGGAAGCATTATTAGCCAATGAAGTCGCGGCTCAATACAAATAAAATGCGCTCGCTTAAACGCCGTGGTTTTGATTTGGGGCAAACACCAGACCTACCTAGACCCGAGCAACCCACTGCCGATGCAGTTCAACAAGCTTGGTTAAATGATTCGGCAATCGTATTGCCGTCGCTTTTAAACGAAAATATCCAAAAACACGCCGAAAATATCCAAAATTCGCACAAATTGATGCAAAATGTACTCAAAACTGCGGAAATAACGCCTTTCTTAGAACAAGCCCCTTACCAAGAACGCATTCAAAAGAACTTCTTCCTCGTCGCAGCTTCGCCCGAAGAGCATGATGAGCAAGGCATTGAGAAGATTTACTTTGATGCTTTTGAAGCCAGCAAACAAGATGAGGTTGTTGCTGAAGAGCTGTGGTGTAAAGGTTCATGGTTATCATTTCATGAAGAAGATGCATCCCTACGCTTTCGTTTTTCATGGGGTATGGAAGGTTATGAAGATGTATCGGCTGACCCACTCAAACAAGCATGGGCAGGCAAACTTTGTGATGTTATCTTTCCTGAATCATCAATTATTACGCAAAATGGTGCAATTTTAGGTTATTTATCGTCAATTTTGGGCAAGAAACCATCATTTGTGGAAAGAATTGTCTATTTTAATGCGCCCAATGGCGGCGCACAGATGCATCATGATGTGGAGCGTGGGCATGCAGGTGTGGTGTTTGCCCAACTTAGCGGTAGTACTTTTTGGTTAGCTATTACCAAACCCAAACTTATGAATGAAATCATTAGCTTTGTAAGCTGCCCCCAACATCAAGCTGATATTGAAGCTGTACTACCTCAAAAAGAAGATAGGCAAGTATTGATTAAACTTTGCGAAACCCATGATGATTTAAGCTGCTATATGGAAGAGCCTGACCACGAACTTGTCGAAGCTATCATCGATAGGTGCCCTGCCTTTATCGCTCAACTTGTTGAGAACGGGTTTGCCCACAGCCTAGAAGCAGGTGATGTGTTGCTGCTGCCCCAACGCGATTTGGATAACTGCGTTTGGCATTCAGTGTTCACCCTTGGCGACACCCCCGGCGAAGCTTTATCTTTCGCCGTAAGGTAGCTAACCTTATGACATTCAAAACAAAACTCTTGCTAGCCGTCATTGTCGAGGTTTTGTACATCGCTAGTTCGCGGTGTGTCACTTCTCATTTCGATAATTTTTCTCCCAATGCCGAATATTTAAGAACAGCCATCCGCTTAACCGCAGCTCTGGCTTACTTTTACATTTTTAAATCCTATATTCTTAGCTTTAAACCCACCTATCACTTTATAAAATCACCATACTTTTCCCTATCGTTGTGCCTGCTCTTTATGACACCATTATTGGTCGGCAATTTATATTTTATGGGCGGCTACACGCGTATTCTTTTTGCCGTAACCAGCATTGCCGTGGGCTTATATGAAGAGCTTGTCTTCCGCGTGCTGATTCAAAACACTTTAGCGTCCAAAATTGGTACGATTTACTCTATTTTGTTAACCAGCTTAATTTTCACAACATGGCATTACGGCGCCATTCCCAATGAGTGGTTCTCATTTGGTCAAGTGTTTATCATTAGCATATTCATTGGGCTGACATACGCTGCAACTAAAAGTTTTGTGCTTGTCGTCGCGCTTCATGCAATTTATGACGCATTATGGTCACTCACACCCATATATTCACCTGTCATAAACCTCAATTGGGGTTTTATACCACTTATCATCGCTCTACTCATCACTATTTTTTTATATCAACGGTTTCGTAACGCTTAACATTGTAATTTGAGTATGGTCATGTTCTCAATGGCTATCAGAACTGTCTTTTTATATCAAAAAAACTAATATAACGCCAATGCCTACACCTCGCCTAACTTTACAACATATCCATATCCATAATCTACGCTGTCACCAAGATTTCAGCTGGGATTGTGGCGAACATTTGAATCTGATTAGTGGCGACAACGGCAGCGGCAAAACCACCGTGCTCGAAGCTGCATATATCTTGGCTTATGGTCGCTCATTCCGCCAAGCCAAAGCCCCGCAACTCACCCGCTGGGATGAAAAGTCATTCCACATTCAAGCCACGATACAACGCTATGGCCCGCTACATATCCGCGTGGATGGTGGTAAAGGCAAAGTGGATATGTCGTTGCAAGGTAGGAAAGTCGCCAAACGCAAAGATATTTTTGAGCATGTATCACTGATTGTGGATGCGCCCCAAGGTGTGCGTCTGATTGATGGCACGCCAGGTGAACGGCGTAAGTGGTTAGACAGACTAGTGATTGCCTCACAGACGGCTTCTTATGCACATTATCAAGGTTATCTCAGGGCATTGATGCAGAGGGGCAGATTATTGCGCAATCGTGCGTCTGCGGCTGAATTAGAGAGTTGGGAACAGCAGATTGTGGACTACGGGCTCGTTATCAATCAAAAACGTGGCGTGATATTAGACAAGTTGAACCAATACTTGGCAGCAGAAAATGATTGGCTGGACCTTCCTTTTCAACTTGAATTAATAGGTCAAGGCTTTGAAAATAAAGAAGAATGGTTGGCTTGGCTGGATGGCAAACGCGATGAACATCAGCGGCTTGGGCGCGTCACACAAGGCCCGCATTGTGATAGGCTGAAAATCAGTTATAATACCCGTGAAATACGTGTATGTGGGTCGCGGGGTCAACAAAAAGTATCTGGAATCGTATTGCGTTTAGCCGAATGTGCTGTGTTGCAAGAGGCCAAACGAATGATGCCGATTTTATTGCTTGATGATTGCTTGGAGTCGTTGGATCACACCCGTGCTTTGCGTTTGTTAGCAAGGTTAGGTAAACATCAAGGGCAAGTGCTGATGACAGCGCCGGGTGACGTGGCAGATGATATTCGCCAACATACACAACATTTAAGTTTGAATGAAAATGGTCAATGAGGTATTCAAATGAGTGAAGAAAAGAAAGAAGAGTATGGCGCGGATAGTATTAAGGTCCTTAAAGGGCTGGATGCAGTTCGTAAACGCCCGGGCATGTATATCGGCGACACCGATGATGGTACAGGCTTACATCACATGGTTTACGAGGCCGTGGATAACTCTATCGATGAGGCTTTAGCAGGTCATTGTGATAAAGTTGAAGTTATCATTCACTCAGATGACTCCATCACTGTTCGCGATAATGGACGTGGTATTCCTGTGGACATGCACCCTGAAGAAGGGCGCTCTGCTGCTGAAGTGATTATGACCATCCTTCATGCTGGCGGTAAGTTCGATAGTAACTCATACAAAGTATCAGGTGGTTTGCATGGCGTGGGTGTGTCGGTTGTGAATGCCCTTTCTGACTATTTGGAACTGACCATTCGCCGCAATGGTAAAATTCATCAATGTAGATTTGAACGAGGCGATACGGTTCAACCGATTCATGTGATTGGTGAAGCTGAAGGCACAGGCACAGAAGTTCGCTTTTTACCAAGCTTAGAAACATTCTCACACCGCAATATGTCTTTTGATACGTTGACCAAGCGTTTGCGTGAGCTTTCATTCTTGAACAGTGGCGTACATATCGAATTATCCGATGAGCGCACCGATCAGAAACAAGTTTTCAAATATGAAGGCGGCATCAATGCTTTTGTTGAACATTTGAACAAAGCACGCACCCCGCTTCACCCTGCATGCATTGCCATCAACACAGAAAAAGATGATGTTGGCGTGGAGCTTTCTTTGCAGTGGACAGACTCATATCAAGAAAATGTATTCTGCTATACCAACAACATTCCACAACGTGATGGTGGCGCGCATTTGGCGGGTTTAAGGGCTGCGCTCACCCGCTGTATCAATAGCTATGCAACTGCAAACGGTTTATTGAAAAAACATAAAGTTTCTTTGACTGGCGATGATTGCCGTGAAGGTTTAACGGCTGTGTTGTCCGTTAAAGTCCCAGACCCTAAATTCAGCTCTCAAACCAAAGATAAATTGGTGTCATCTGAAGTGCGCCCTATTGTTGAAAGCAAGGTCAACGAGAAGTTATCTGAATGGTTTGAAGAAAACCCTAAAGAAGCACATATTATTATTGGCAAAGCCGCAGAAGCTGCGATTGCTAGGGATGCTGCACGTAAGGCGCGCGATTTAACACGCCGCAAAGGTGCTCTTGATGTGTCAAATTTGCCAGGCAAGTTGGCAGATTGCCAAGAGAAAGACCCTGCAAACTCTGAAATTTATCTTGTGGAAGGGGACTCTGCTGGTGGTTCTGCCAAGCAGGGTCGTAATCGTAAAACCCAAGCTATTCTCCCACTCAAAGGTAAAATCTTGAATGTTGAGCGTGCAAGATTTGATAAAATGCTGTCCAGCCAAGAAATTGGCACCTTAATCACAGCCTTAGGCACGGGCATTGGCAAAGAAGACTTTAACATTGCTAAACTACGTTACCATAAAGTGGTTATCATGACGGATGCCGATGTGGATGGCGCACATATTTTGACTTTATTGCTCACATTCTTCTATCGCCAAATGCCTGAATTGATTGAACGTGGCTATTTGTATATTGCACAACCACCTTTGTATCGCGTGGTTCGTGGCAAAAAAGACCGTTATGTTGCAGATGATGATGAGCTTCAAGAGTTTTTGCTTGAGCAAGGAAGCAGTGGAAAAGAATACCATGAGAGTGCCAAAAAAGGTGCCATGACAACAGAGCGTTTCCAAACGTTTATTCGCAGCATTAATCGCCTTCATGGTTTGATGTTGCGCCTATCTCAACGTGTGGATAGTCGTGTCTTAAAACTGCTTGTAGAAGGTAAAAAGTTATCCGCTGCCATGATGCGTGATAAAGAGCGCCTAACTACATATTTAGATACACTGATGGAAACATTCACCAAAGAATCACGGGCTGACGAAGCATTAAAGTATCGACTTTATAAAGATGAAGATTTGGGTGCATTTTGGATTCAATTTGAACGCCGTGACCATGGCCGCACCAAAATTTCTCGCTTGGATATTGATTTGGTGTCTACTGTTGAATTTACTGAAGCTCAGAAGCTTTGTAGCAACGCACAATCTATGGTGGGCTCTGGCGCATATGTTGCTGATGGTGAGAAGCGCTGGGAAATCAGCACTTATGATGACGTTTCTACCTTGGTTGATAAAGAAGGCCGCCGTGGTTTGAATATCCAGCGCTACAAAGGGCTGGGTGAAATGAACCCTGAGCAACTTTGGGAAACCACGCTCGACCCTGTAAACCGTCGCTTCTTGCGTGTAACACTCGAAGATGTGGTGTCTGCAGATGAAACATTTTCAACGCTCATGGGTGATGCCGTAGAACCTAGACGCGACTTTATCCAAGCCAATGCCTTAAAAGTGAGAAATCTTGATGTCTGATAATAAAAAACAACTAAGCTACGCTGATTGCGGCGTAGACATTGATGCTGGCAATGCATTTGTCGGCCGCATTAAAAATGCTGTTGGCAGCACCATGCGCCCTGAAGTTTTGGCGGGTCTTGGTGGGTTTGGTGGGTTATTTCAACCAGACTTTTCAGACATGCAAGAGCCTGTGCTTGTCTCGGGCACAGATGGCGTAGGCACGAAACTATTACTGCTTCAAGAATATGATAAGCCGCATGTCGCGGGTATTGATTCTGTTGCCATGTGCGTAAACGACCTGTCGGCTCTCGGCGCAGCTCCACTCTTCTTCCTTGATTATTTAGCCACAGGTGCACTTAAAGGCGAAACACTTGCTGGCGTGGTCGAAGGCATTGCTGATGCCTGCAAAACATGTGAGTGCTCATTGGTTGGCGGCGAAACTGCCGAAATGCCAGGCATGTATGCACCGGGTCATTATGATATTGGTGGTTTCTGCGTGGGTGTTGTGGATAAACCGAAGATGGTAGATGGTGCAAACATCGCTGATGGTGATGTTGTGCTCGGTCTAGCTTCCAATGGACCACACTCCAATGGTTTCTCCATGGTGCGAAAGCTGCTTGAATTGGGTAAAGCTGATTTAAATCATGATGTGCTATCTGATGGCTCTAAAGCCATTGATAAAGTGTTGGCTCCGACCCGCTTGTATGTGCCAGCAATTAATGCATTGATGAAAAGTGGCATTCAAGTACACGGTTTTTCACACATCACAGGTGGTGGTATGTTTGATAATCTTGAACGTATTTTAACTGATGATTTGGCAGTCACTGTGGATGTATCATCTTGGGGTGTACCACCTGTATTTGAATATCTGTTGGGTTTTGCAGATGTGGCGAAAAATGAAGCTTATCGTACCTTTAATATGGGTATCGGTTTTGCAGTCATTCTACCTAAAGAAAGCGTAGCACAAGTATCTGCATTACTCACAGAAGCTGGTGAAACGGTATATGAGATTGGACATATTCATCAACGTGCTGGAGAATCCGTCACGCTTATTGGCTAAACGAGCCTTGGTTTTAAGACATAACATTAGCATATTGGACTCATGAGAGGCTAAGTGATGTTCTCCATCTACAGAATTTCAATAAGATGATAAAACAATTCATTATACTGATGTGTGCTTTCTATCCAACTCAACTGTTGGCAACCAAAGCCTGTCAGCTACCCCCCTGTTATACCGATGCTCCCGAATATAAATTTGACGAGAATAAGTGCCGTTTGCATTCAGATTGGGTTGCAACTGGTGAAATTGAAATCTCCGCACATGATTACCAAGGTCATCCCCTCAACAAAGACTTTTTAACCTTCGTATTTAACGCCAGCGCATGGGAGAAAGGCAAAAAATTCAAAAGGGATAATGCTTCGTTCACTATAGGTTGGTGTAAGAATCAGATTTTTCCGAGCAATATTCCTAGTCGTGTTAGAATATATGGCATTGTCATCAAACAACCCAACGCTCACGATGATTACCAATTCTTATATATAGAACCACTTAAACCTGCTTTGTGATGTAAGTGCTACATACGGATAACACACCACCCCTTGAATTCTTTTCTTCCTTATCCGATATAGATTAGAACTTGCTAATATATTAAAGCTGGCTAGATTTCGCCGTCAGTTTATCGTATCTTGAAAGGAGAGTTTGATTTTGTTCAGATATAAACCTAAAAAACCTTATCTTTTGTGGCTAGGTTTGATGCTTATGGCAAGCCCTGCGCTTGCAGAAGAAGTATCTTCGCTGTCTTCTAGTGTGGCTTATGCCTTGCAACACAATCGTAGTTTAGCTGCGACTGCAAGCCAAACCGATGCTGCTCAAGCCCAAGTGGATGCGGCAACAGGTCAACTGATGCCTCGCTTGGATGTGTCCACAGGATTTTACCGCACCAATTCAGCCCTTAACGCGTTCGGCACAAAACTTTTGCAAGAGCAAGTGACTCAGAATGATTTTATTCCTGATGGCTTAAACAACCCTGATTATATTAATAACTATCAATCACGTTTGGGATTAAGCCTACCTTTATACAATGGTGGCGCTACATATGCTGCGCGAAGCAAAGCATCCGCCAATGCAGAAGCAGCAAGCTTAAGCTTTGATTTTCATAAGCAACAATTGGTTTATCAGACCATAGTTTCGTATGTGCAAGCTCGCCAGGCGTTGGCGCAAGTTCAAGCGCAAGAAAAAGCAGTGCAAGCAGCCGAGCAACGCTTAAAAGATGCCAAAGCATTGAAGAAACGTGGCATGGCCATCAATTCTGATGTGATGGATGCCAATGTATATGTATTGCGCGCGCAACTGGGCTTGGATCATGCGAAAAACCAATATCAGAATAGTTTAGAAGCTTTGCGTTTGGTGCTTGGTATGGATGCCAGCCAAACATTGGGTAAACTCACCGAACCAAACATCCAAAGCGTGCAAACATCCTTGGATGATTTATTGGCTAGTGCACCCCAACATCGCGCCGATTTACTCGCTTTGATGCAGCAAGAAGAAGCCGCATCAGCATCCAGCTCCCAAGCCAAAGCAGGCTATATGCCGCATGTGAATTTAACTGCAGCTCGCGAATGGAATAGCGATACTTTTGGCTTAAAAAATGGCAACAATAGCTTGGGTTTGACCGTAAGCATGAACTTGTTTTCAGGCGGTAGCGATAGCGCCAATGTTCGCGCTGCTGAAGCTGCTCGCATTGGCTTATCCTTGCAGCAAGAAGATAAACGCCAACAAATTCAGAATGAAGTACGCCAAGCATGGCGTAGTCTAAACTTGGCTAAAACCAAATTAGTCAGTGAAAAACAAGCTTATGCGCAAACCACAGAATCTTTGCGCATCAAAGCTTTGCGCCATCAACAAGGCTTAGAAACCACATCGGATTTGCTAGCTTCACAAGTGCGCGCAGACCAAGCCCATGTGATGCTGATTCGCGCACAATATGACTTTATTATTGCAAAAGCTGCTTTGCTTTTGGCAGCAGGAACATTAAATCAAGAGGTAGTTCAATGAACACTTTAAAACAATCAACAACATGGGTTGCGCTTTTCGCAGCCGTATCATTGCTCTCAGCATGCTCAGAAGAAGCTGCACACCAGCAAGCAGAGCTACAAACCTCACAAGCGCAAACCATGCAAGTGCACAGCGCTAAAGTAGCTGAGCATTATACCACTAGCGGTGCAGTGGCATCAGATCATCGTGTGTCCATCAGCGCACAAATTTCAGGTTATATCAAAGCCATGAATGTTCGCGAGGGTGATAAAGTGACCGCTAAGCAAATTTTGGTTCAAATTGACCCAACCGATGCCAAGCAAGCCTA
Organism: Ghiorsea sp.; assembly: GCA_027055255.1. Taxonomy (GTDB): domain Bacteria; phylum Pseudomonadota; class Zetaproteobacteria; order Mariprofundales; family Mariprofundaceae; genus Ghiorsea. Next base: position 5,168 of record JALUNK010000021.1, on the reverse strand, counting down.
TTTGCAAGCCCAAGCCGATTTAAAAGATGCGCAAGCCGATTTAAAACGCTTTCAAGAGCTAGCAGCATCTGGCGCAATCAGCAGCCAAAAAGTGGATAAAGCTAAGCTGCGTTTTGATGTGGCAAAAGCCAATGTTGCAAGAGCGAAGAATCAATTAAGTTATGCAGAAGTGCGTTCGCCTGTGGATGGCGTGGTGGTTGAAAAGCGCCTTAGCATTGGTGATTTGGCTTCGCCAGGTATGCCTATTCTTGCCATTGAAGACCCAAACAGTTTGTTGGTTTCTACATACGTTTCTGAAAATTATGTGAGTAAAATTCATGAAGGTGATGCCGTGGATATCACCATTGAATCCTTGCACAAAACATTTGAAGGTACTGTACGCCAAGTGGTGCAAGCGGCAGACCCTGTATCTCACCAATTCTTGGTGAAAGTCGCCTTACAGCCTTCAACTGATATTCATCCGGGCATGTTTGCGCAAGCAGGTTTCCGTGTGGGTGAGCGTGATGCTATTAGCATTCCAAAATATGTGATTATGGAGCATTCAGGATTAAACGCGGTGTATATCGTAGACCAAGGTGGTTTGGCACAATATCGCCTTATTCGTTTAGGCTCAACACAAGGCGACCAAGTTGAAGTGGTATCCAGTTTGCATGATGGCGATACCATAGCTTGGAGCGGCAACCCAGATTTGAAAAGCGGCATGAAAGTGCAAGCTGTAAACGGTCAATAATCATGGCAGAACAGCATAACAATGTAGAACAAGAGCCTTTAAATATTGCGGGCAAATTGGGTAAGGTTTCCATGAAAACCAACCTCACCCCCATCATCAGCATACTTATTCTTTTGATTGGTATTTTCGCATTATTTATTACACCGCGTGAAGAAAACCCGCAAATTGATGTGCCTGCGGCGAATGTTATCATCCAAATGCATGGTGCTAGCCCAGAAGAGGTACAAAACCTGATTGTACACCCCATGGAAATGGTGTTGCGCGAAATGAATGGCGTAGACCATACCTTTGGCACTGCCATGGGTAACGTTGGCGTGGTCACGGTTGTGTTTGAAGTGGGTGCAGACAACGAAATCAGTATGGTTAAATTGTATGACCGTATCATGCAAAACCTAGACCGTATTCCTCCCGGCGCTTCACAACCTTTGGTGAAACCTATGGATGTGAATGAAGTGCCTGCGGCAGTGATTACACTTTCATCATCTGAACTAGATGGATTAAGCTTAAAGCGCCTTGCAGAGCGTGTTCGCGAACAACTAGCGCCACTAGAAGGTGTGTCTGTGGCTGATATTATTGGTGGTCGCGACCATGAAGTTCGCATTGAAATCGACCCTGCTAAAATGGCCGGTTACAAAATCACTTTAGACCAACTGCATAATGTATTGATGAGTGCCAACGCAGGTGGGCCTGTGGGTGAGCTTGTTGGCAATAATCAAGTGCGCAAAGTTTGGTTGTCTGGCTTCTTGGAAACTGCGCAAGAAGTGGGCGCTTTGATAGTCGGCAGCCAGCAAGATAAACCAGTTTACTTGCGTGATGTGGCAACCATTATTGATGGGCCTACTGAAATCAACCAGCTGCATCGTATTGCTTTTGGCCCTTCTGCTGAAGGTGTGCAACACACTGGCGAACCTGAAACCAATGCTGTATCGATTACACTTGCTAAGCAACGCGGCTCTAATGCTGTGTTTGTGACACAGCGTATTATTGATAAATTAGAAAGTCTCAAAGGTGACTTTATCTCTAACAATGTCCGCGTTGATATCACTCGCGATTCAGGCAAAAAAGCCAATGCAGCCGTGAACTATTTGGTCGAGCATTTGGCGATTGCCATTGTCTCCGTGATTATCATTTTATTGCTATTCTTGGGCTGGCGCGAAGCAACAATTGTTACGTTAAACATTCCTTTGATTTTGTTTATTGTGCTTGCGATTGGTTTCCTAGCCGACCAAACCATCAACCGTATCACCCTATTTTCGCTTATTCTTGCGCTGGGGCTGTTGGTCGATGATGCCATTGTGGTCATTGAGAATATTCATAGGCATTTACACAAAGGCGTAAAAAATTCTGCGGAAAAAGCCAAATTGATTATCCGTGCCACCAATGAGACAGGTAAACCAACGATTGTGGCTACCTTTGCCGTGATTCTTGCCTTTATCCCTATGGGTTTTGTCACAGGTATGATGGGCCCGTTTATGGCGCCCATTCCATTCAATGTTCCTTTGGCTATGGGCGCATCATTAATTATTGCTTATGCATTCACCCCATGGATTGCCCAACGCTTCTTACCCAATAAAATGGTTGAACCAACCATGGAAGAGCAAGATGAAGACCCGAAAGATTGGGTGCACACTACCTACATGAAATTTGCAACTCCTTTGGTCGAAAATGCCAAAGTTCGCTTTCTTTTTTGGCTGGTGATTGCCGTGCTTTTCATCGGCGCAATGGTAGAGCCTGCTTGGCAATTTGTGCGCCCTTCAGGCATCAATGGCCCATTAACGCCGGGTGCTGTAGAGCTCAAAATGCTGCCCAAAGGCAACCAAAACACTTTTAATATCACGGTTGATTTACCTGAAGGTAGCACGCTTGAAGAAACCGATCGTGTTGCCAGAGAAATTGGCAACATCCTACGCCAGCATGAAATGGTGAAAGATTATGAAACCTTTGTTGGCCGTGGTGGCCCTATTGATTTTAATGGTATTCTGCGCGGGGCTGCATTGTTCCGTGAAGCACCGCATTTGGGTGAAATTCGAGTAAACCTGCGCAATAAACATCACAGAGACATTCGCTCTGCAGATATCGTGCTGGAATTACGCGAGATGTTAGCGCCTGTGTTTGCTGAGAATCCCTTGGCATCGATTAAACTTGTTGAAGATCCTCCAGGCCCACCAGTACGCGCAACGCTGTTGGCTGAAATTTATGGGCCTGATTATGCCAAACAAAAAGAAGTTGCTGCAGAAGTTCGTAGAACCTTCTCAGAGACTTATGATGTTGTCGATTTGGATGACTCTATTGGTGCAAAGCAAGTTCAGCTTAATATCAAGGTCAACAAAGAAAAAGCTGCGCGTATGGGTGTTGCAACACGACAAGTGGAAGTCGCACTTCGTGATTTCTTATCAGGTTACAACTTTGGCGCAGTGCATATTGAGAATGAACGGCATGTGGTCAATTTGCATGTGCAATTGCCTCGCTCTATGCGCGTCAACGCTGAAAACTTGAACCAAATTTATGTTAGTTCACCGCAAGGGCCTGTTGCATTATCAGCCATTGCGACAGTAGAAAAAAGCACCGTAAAAAATCCAATCTTTAGTAAAGATGGGCATCCCGTGGTCTATGTCAGCGCTGAGCCCAAGCAAGGTTCACAAGTGTATTCTTTGCTCGATATTAATAGCACAGTTGATGCGCAAACTCTAGCTGGCGTTGAGCTGAAAACCGGCGGCATGCGCTTTACCGATACCGCGCCTGAAGACACCTTTGGTTATCACATGCTTTGGGATGGTGAAATGCGGTTAACGCTAGACGTATTCCGTGATTTGGGCGCTGCATTTATCGTGGCTATGGTATTTATTTATCTATTGATGGTCGCATATTATGGGCAATTTATTCTACCCATGTTAGTGATGGCACCAACAGCCTTGACCATGATTGGTATTTTCCCAGGGCATGCGATTACGGGTCAACCATTCACCGCCACATCCATGATTGGGATGATTGCCTTGGCAGGGATTGTGGTGCGAAACTCGACCTTGCTCATTGATTTCATTCTTGAATATCGCAAAGCAGGGCATGATTTAAAAACATCCGTACTTGAAGCAGGCGCAGTCCGTGCGCGGCCGATTCTGTTAACCGCCATCGCTGTGGTCGCTGGTACATCCATCATGATTACTGACCCTGTGTTTGGTGGTTTGGGTGTGTCCATGGCGTTTGGTACGATTGCTGCGACAATTCTTACGCTGTTTGTAACGCCATTGATGTATTATCTATGGCAACGCGGCAAACCAGACCCAGCAGCTAAACCTGCTTAAGTCCTTTATTTCTTATAACCCTCGCTCTTTGCGCGGGTTATGTTTTTACTAGCCCCAACAACCGTGGTCTTATGGTTGATGCGATATGCCCCATGGTCCAAATCACAAAGGCCTGAATAGAAAATAAGCCCTGTAAAACCATGGACAGATTTTCGCTGTGACCACCCAACACTGTTGCAGCGGCATACAGCATAAATATACTGTTTAAGATTAAGCTTTCGGTTAAAAATACCCATTGTTGAGCTTTGGTTCGTGTTTGATAAATGTACATCGTCCAACGCAAATAATGAGAAACAATGATAATACCCGCAGGAATCAACCAATCTTCAGCCTGATAATCCAAAACCACATAAAACAGTGGCAAGCCAAATGGAATCGTTAATGTCAGCAAAGTATTGCGCTGCTTGGCAAACAAGCCCACCAATAAACCCATGCCCATAAGCAAAGCGGCAAGCTGCCTTGCCCACGTCTCAACACCAAAAGTGGATAAGCAAAAACATGCACACAGCACCAATCCCAGCTGTATATAATCGTACATACCCGCCTGCCGTTTATACAAATACAAATCATCAAAAAACTGATGCAAAATAAAAATAAGAATAGCAGGAATCATCACATCATCGCCCAAATAAAAACAGGCAACCGCTGCGGCAGACAAACCAAGCACCAACTTCAACCAAAAATCCGCATCCATTTTATGCGCTCGATATTGATAAATATAGCAATGTATAAAATGAGCTTGCCCCAAACCAACCAAGAGCAACGTCATCAGATTCACGCCCACAAACGCAAGTAGTAGCGGAAAAAGTGAACCTAAAACCATAACAATAATCCTAAGAAACCCACCCATGCCAACACAGGCACATGAAACAGCAAAGGATTCTGATTTGGCTGCACCAGCAGCGTCACCACAATCACAACTGCCACAGGTATCCACGCCAGATAAAGCACAAAAGGCCAATAGATGGCATAAAGCGCAAGCACGATAAGGTAAATCAAAATAACCCCTGCTTTGGTTGCAAGCACACCAAACCGTTGCGGCAACGTTGAGTCTGCCTTATCCCCCTGCATATCCCGAATATCCCAAAGGATTTCATTGCCAAAATAAATCAGAAAAATCAAAGCAAGTTCAGAAA
>JALUNK010000020.1 GCA_027055255.1 Ghiorsea sp. | reverse complement strand
AAATCTTGATAACTTAAATAGGTGCCATGCTCCCTGCGCCATGAGCCAAGATGCAGCTCATAAATACTCATGGGTTTATCCAAAGCTTGGATTTGAGGTCGTTTACCCACCCAACCCTCATCATTCCACGTATAATGTTTGGGATTATGCACTACCGATGCCGTAGCTGGACGAAGCTCCATTTGCTGAGCATAAGGGTCAGTTTTCTGGAATACATCGCCATTACTAGCGCGAATTTCAAACTTGTATGTTTCACCTTCGCACAAATTGGGAATAAATAATTCCCAAATACCCGATGAACCACGCACCCGCATTTGATGCTCTCTACCATCCCAGTGGTTAAAGTTACCTACCACACTCACACGCGCTGCAGCAGGCGCCCAAACTGCAAAACCAACACCAAAAACCCCACCGTGTTCACGAACATGTGCGCCTAAAATCTTATACTTTTCAAAATGATTGCCTTCACCAATCAAATGCAAATCCATATCGCCAAGCATGGGCACAAAGCGGTAAGCATCATCTTCCTGCCACACATGACCTTCGGTATTGGCAATACGAATTTGGTAAGGCTTTTCAAAATTGCCACCTTTCCAGTGTTTCTCAAAGAAATCAGTGCCTTCAATGCGTTGCATCGGCATAGGCCGCCCTGATTTAGGCAACAGCCACATCTTTTCAGCGCGAGGTTTGAATGCTCGCACCACCACCCCACCCTTGGCATGCTCATGCACACCCAACCATGAAAATGGGTCATGGCTTCGCGCTTCAAGCACTGCCCAAGCTTCTTCGGGTAAGTTTAATCTGTTCATCAGGTAATCACCGTAGGTTTATCTCTACCAGTTAGCTCAGGCAATTTGGATATGTGATTGGCTGCATCAATCATATCTGCCAATGCCTCTTGCGCATCCAAACCATGTTTGGCGGTGTCTGGCTCATAGGATTCCAAATAAATACGAATCGTTGCCCCGCTTGTGCCTGTGCCTGAAAGCCTGAAAATAATGCGCGAACCATCTTCAAATAATACGCGGACACCTTGATTCTCGCTCACACTTCCATCTATCGGGTCAGTATAGGCAAAATCATCACACATCTGCACAACACGCCCAGCCAAGGTTTGCCCTTTTAAGCTATCAAATTGGTCGCGCACGTTTTGTAATACTTGTGTCGCCGCAGCAGAATCCACACCTTCATAATCATGGCGCGAATAAAAGTTGCGCCCGTATGTTACCCAATGGTCAGCCAACACACCTTCTACCGATTCTTGGCGCACCGCCAAAATGTTTAACCAAAATAATACTGCCCAAAGCCCATCTTTTTCACGCACATGGTCTGAGCCTGTGCCAAAAGATTCTTCACCGCATAAGGTGACCTTACCTGCATCCATCAGGTTGCCAAAAAACTTCCAACCTGTGGGTGTTTCAAAGCAATCAATGCCCAAAACATCTGCCACTCTATCGGCGGCACCCGAAGTGGGCATGGAGCGCGCCACACCTGCAATGCCCTTTTTGTATGCAGGAATTAAAGTTGCATTGGCTGCCATCACTGCCAAAGAATCACTGGGCGTGACAAAAAAATGATTGCCTAAAATCATATTGCGGTCGCCATCGCCATCCGATGCCGCGCCAAAATCAGGCGCATCTTCCCCATACAATATATCCACAAGTTCATGGGCATACGTTAAATTCGGGTCAGGGTGCCCGCCTGCGAAATCATCTTTAGGTTCACCATTCATCACTGTGCCATGTGGTGCTTTGAGTAAACCTTCAAAAATGACTTTGGCATAAGGCCCTGTCACCGCGTGCATGGCATCAAAGGCAAACGAAAAGTCTTGTGTGAATAAACTGCGAATAGCATCAAAATCAAACAGCTCTTGCATCAAAGCTGCATAATCTGCCACGGCATCAATGACTTCTACCTGCATATCACCCATGCTAAATTTACCTTTTTCATCAAGGTTGATGTCGGCACAATCTAAAATTTGATATGCTGTGATATTTAAAGTTCGTGCATAAATGGCTTCGGTGACATTTTCAGGAGCAGGGCCGCCATTGCCAATATTATATTTAATACCAAAGTCTTCATCAGGGCCTGCGGGGTTATGCGAAGCCGATAAAATCAGACCGCCAAATGCCTGATATTTGCGAATCACACACGATGCCGCAGGCGTAGATAAAATGCCGCCTTGCCCCACCAAAACTTTAGCAAAGCCATTGGCTGCAGCCATTTTCAAGATAGTTTGAATCGCTTCACGATTGTAAAATCTGCCATCACCACCCAAAACCAGCGTTTGCCCGCTAATATCGCCGATAGAGTCAAACACAGCTTGGACAAAGTTTTCAAGGTAGTTGGGTTGCTGAAACGTTTTTACCTTGGCTCTTAGCCCAGAAGTACCAGGGCGCTGCCCTTCTATCGGCTGTGTTGAAACGGTGTGTTCTGACATGAAAAAAAACCTCTCTGAAATGCGTCATACTAACGGAATACAGAGCATAAAACCACATGGCAGCTTGGCTCGTATTATGTTAGGCTGCGCCCTTGCAAGGCACTAATTTTAAAGGGGAGAGCATATGAGTCCACAAATGGAACGTAACATCAGTAAATTAACATCTAACACTGTCGCTCTGGTTTTAGCAGGAGGCCGAGGTTCAAGGTTAAAAGATTTAACCAACTGGCGTGCCAAACCTGCCGTCCCCTTTGGCGGAAAATTTCGTATTATTGATTTCCCTATGTCCAATTGTATCAACTCAGGTATTCGCCGTATTTCAGTGATTACACAATACAAATCCCATTCCTTGCAGCGTCACTTGCAACGCGGCTGGGCATTTATGTCGGGGCAATTTGGAGAGTTTGTTGAAGTGCTTCCTGCCCAACAACGGGTTCATGAAGGTTGGTATTCTGGCACTGCCGATGCGGTGTATCAAAATTTAGATATTATTCGCCACTACAACCCTGAATACGTGGTGATTCTTGCTGGTGACCACATCTATAAAATGGATTATGGTAAAATGATTGCAGCTCATGTTGCCAACGGCGCAGACATTACCGTGGGCTGTATTCCTGTGCCCTTGGAAGAAGCCAAAGCCTTTGGCGTGATGGCCATCAATGATGAATCGCGTATTGTAGAATTTGCTGAAAAACCCGATTCCCCTAAACCTATGCCCGGCGATGAAAGCCAAGCTTTAGCATCCATGGGTATTTATGTGTTTAGTGCGCAATATTTGCGTGAACGCTTGATAGAAGATGCGAGTGATGAAAATTCCACCCATGATTTTGGTGGTGATTTGATTCCGCATGCCATCCAACATGCCAATGCTTTTGCCTTCCCCTTCGTTGATGGCGCTAGCAATACATCAGCATACTGGAAAGATGTAGGCACCATTGATGCCTATTGGGAAGCCAATATCAACTTGGCTGAAATTGCACCTGAATTAAATTTATATGATCAAGACTGGCCTATTTGGACCTATCAAGATCAGTTGCCACCTGCGAAATTTGCGTTTGATAGTGATGAGCGGCGCGGCATGGCTGTGGACTCCATGATTTCAGGCGGCTGTTTGATTACCGGCTCAACCGTGCGCCACTCGGTATTGTTTTCCAATGTGCGCGTACATTCTTATTCCGTAGTTGAAGATGCTGTTATTCTTCCTGATGTCACCATCAATCAAAATTGCCGCATCAAGCACTGTGTGATTGATAAAGGAGCAATTCTTCCCGAAGGCACCATCATCGGAGAGAATGCAGAAGATGATGCGAAACGCTTCCATGTATCTGAGGGTGGCATTGTCTTGGTCACGCCTGAAATGCTTGGGCAAAACCTGCACAACTTTTAATTCATCACATCCACTTTTTAATTTTTAGACACCTCAAGGACTTGTCATGACCCAACCTTTATCCGTTATTTTTTACTGGCATATGCACCAGCCTTTCTATCGTGAAGCTGATACAGGCCGCTACCATTTGCCTTGGGTTTACCTGCACGCCATGAAAGATTACACCGATATGGCTGAGATTTTAGCGCAAGTCCCGCATGCCAAAGCTGTGATGAACTATGTACCATCACTTACCCATCAAATTGAAGATTATGCAGCCCTTTTGCGCGATTTTCTTGATGGGCGCACAAGCGAAATCAATGACCCATTATTGGCATGCCTTGCCAATAAAACAGAGCACTTTGATAAGCCAACAAGCACCTATCTTTTAGAGGCATGTTTCAGGCTAAACCACGACCGCAACCTTCATCGCTACCCTGCTTACAGCAAACTTTTTAACCTTGCAGAACATGCTAAAAATACAGGTACACTCGCATATCTTGGCGATGCATTTTATTCTGACCTTGTCACTTGGTATCATCTTGCATGGCTGGGTGAAACGGTGCGCCAACGTAATTTTGTGGCACGCAGATTGATTGAAAAAGGAAGCAACTTCTCCCGCCATGACCGCCAAGATTTACTCTCTCTGATTGCCGCTTTGCTTGCTGACATTCCAAACTTGCACCGCAATCTTGTAGCATCGGGCAAGCTGGAATTAACCACCACACCATATGCCCACCCTATCATCCCCTTGATGCTTGATTTTGAATCTGCACATCAAACTGTGGCTGATGCTTTGATTCCTGATGAGCCATATCCAAATGGTAAAGAACGCGCTCAAGACCACATCAATATGGCCAAACAAAGTCATCTGCAAGTGTTCGGGCATGAAGCCAAAGGCTGTTGGCCTGCTGAAGGTGCGGTATGTAATGATACACTTGCACTATTGGGTCAATCAGGATTTGACTGGTGTGCAACGGGTGAAGCGGTATTGCATCATTCTTTGAAATACAACCTACGCGAGCAACAAGGCAACCGCGATTTATATCATCCTTGGTTGGTCGGCGAAAATGAAAACCAAATCACATGTTTCTTCCGCGATGATAGATTATCTGATTTACTTGGTTTTGAGTATGCCAAGTGGGATACCCAAGATGCCATCAATAATTTTATGCATGAGCTCGCAGGCATTCGCCATCGCACGCAAGGTATGGATGCGCCTGTGGTTGCCATCATCATGGATGGTGAAAATGCTTGGGAACATTACCATGAGAATGGGCTGCCCTTTTTAACCCAGCTCTATCAAGCTGTGGCAGAACACGATGACTATCAGCTCACCACCTTCAGCGATTATTTAGCAGAGCACCCTGCCACGGATAAATTAGACAACCTCACCGCTGGTTCTTGGGTGTATGGCAACCTTTCCACATGGATTGGTGACCACGCCAAAACACGGGCTTGGGAACTATTGATTGAAGCCAAAAAAGCATTTGATACTCATATTGAAAGCCTTAACCCTGAATCGCAACATGCAGCGCAAGAGCAGCTTCGCATTTGTGAAGGTTCAGATTGGTGTTGGTGGTTTGGTGACTACAACCCAAGCGATGCCGTACGCGATTTTGACCAACTTTATCGTACCCATTTGAAAAAATTATATCAACTTCTTGGGCAACCTATCCCACACGCATTGGATGATGCGATTTCCTCTGGCGGTGGTGATGCGGAAGGCGGTGGAACCATGCGTCGTGGCGGAGCCGATGCATAAGCTTATCAAGCCATGATGAATAGCTGGATAGATAGCCGCCGAGCCGCTGTGCTCTTGCATATCACATCCTTACCCGGCCCTTTTCATAAAGGTGTTTTGGGTGAAGAAGCCAAGCAGTTTATAGATAGCATCACTGCTGGTGGGTTTAGTATTTGGCAGTTTCTACCCTTAGGACCTACCCATGAACATGGCTCACCGTATGAATCTTTATCCACCTTTGCAGGCAATCCTGAGCTGATTGATTTGCGCGAATGTGTGGCATCAGGTTGGCTTGATGCAAGATGCATCCAAGGCTCAGTGTCCAAAGCACAACATGAACTCTATCGCTCGCAAGCTGCAAACCAATTTTGGCAATCGCTTCCATCAGACCCAACATTACAAACTGAGGTTGCAGCTTTCCAAGTTAAACATGCGGATTGGCTGGATGATTTCGCTTTATTTTCAGCCTTAAAAGTAGCCACGCATAACCTTGCATGGTGGCAGTGGGATGATGCCTTGCGCACGCGCAACCCAACGGCTCTGCAAGCCGCAAAAACAGAGCATTACACACATATCCAACAGATTATTTTTGAGCAATTTTTGTTTGCCAAACAATGGCAAGCCATCAAAGATTACGCCGAAAGCAAAAGTGTTCAGTTGTTTGGCGACTTGCCAATTTATGTAGCGCATGACTCTGCGGATGTATGGGCAAACCCACAATTCTTCACCCTCAATGAACACAGTGAATGCACCGAAGTTGCAGGCGTACCCCCTGATTATTTTTCGGAAACAGGGCAACGCTGGGGCAACCCGCTTTACCAATGGGATGTATTACAAGCGGATGGATTTAGATGGTGGATACGCCGTATATCTCGCCAGTTGGAACTGATGCACATGCTGCGCATTGACCATTTCCGTGCGCTTGAAGCTTGCTGGGTGATTCCTGCCGATAGCGATACAGGTTTGATAGGCAAATGGCGAAAAGTACCCGGTGATGCTTTGTTGCAAACGCTACAAGATAAACTGGGTAAACTTCCTCTGATAGCCGAAGATTTGGGTATTATCACGGATGAAGTGACGGCATTACGCAAGAAGTTTGGCTTGCCTGGCATGAAAATCCTGCAATTTGCTTTTGGCGGTGATAGCACCAACCCTTATTTACCTGAAAACCATGAAGAAGACAGCGTGGTGTACACAGGAACCCATGATAACGATACCACCATGGGTTGGTTTGAAAGCAGCGAACCACGCGTGCGGCAACATGCTTTAGAAGTATTGAATGCAACACCCGAAGATATGCCATGGGCATTGATTGAAGCGGCTTATGCTTCGCCTGCATTATTAAGCGTCATCCCCATGCAAGACCTTTTAGAATTAGGCACAGAAGCCAAGTTTAATACACCGGGAACACTTGAAGGAAACTGGGCTTGGCGCTTAGATAAAGTGCCTGAAATCAATGCTGATTGCTGGCGACATAGCCTTGCCCTTAAACAACAGTATCATAGGTAAATACAAAAATCATTTCATCCCCAGTTCCCTTCAAATCAATCGAGTCTAACCCTATTGATTCCAAGCCCTGAGCTCACTTTAGAATTTATTACGATTATTATATTCGGCTAACCCTCCTAAATATTTCCCCCCATACTTCATCATTAAGCCAGCAAGTATTATAATTATAGCTACACCAAACAGTGACCCTGACCCTTGAAATATAACACCAGCTAAAAATAATAATAATGCGTAAAGTAAGGTTAGCTTCCCACACTTTTTAATTTCTTCGGTTTTTTTAGTCATTATATTTTTTTATTCCCCAACCTAAAACTAAAGCACCTGTTATGGACAGTAAAAAGTCCAAGCTTAATGAGATATTATCCCAGTTGAAGGCATAGGCTATGATAATAAGCATCACTCCAAAAGCACAAGCCATAACATAAACAGCCTTCATTTATCTTTCGCCCCAAAAGCGATATTGATAGTAATTGAGTAATTGGGAACAGTGTACTCATTCATAACCTAACCCCTCCCCTTATTACTACCCAACCTTTATTTGCACGCATTAACCTGCAACTTAAGCTCATATATTTAGGCATATACATTCACTTGTAACACCTGATTTAACAACTTGAAGTGCTTATCAAGCGAATAAACCGTATAATCATGCTGCTTTGCATTCTGCGCAATGATTAAATCAGGAATACCAACGCCATTTGCCCCGCTTTTTAAACACTCCACTTGAAACGCTACAATCTCATTCCAATCAATATCCAGTGGTATGCGTTTAATTTCATAAAGCAATTCAACCACTTTATCTTGCTTTTTTACTTTCAAGTAAGGCACCAGTTCAGCAAGGATAATGTCATTGGTTACTACGATATTTTCATCAATTAAAGCATCAAGTTCTTTGGAATTATCGCCTGTTCTGAAATAATCAATCCATATTGATGTATCCACCAATACATTCATACATGCCTATCTCTAACTTCATCAAGGTTTATATCCAAACTGATGTTACCACGGTACTTTTTAAGCTCAGATATACGTGATTTTCTTAACAAGTCTTCTAACGCCATAATAATAACAGCCGTTTTTGTTCTTGTATGTGTGACTTGCATGACCTCATTGAGTAAGTGTTCAGGTAAATCTAAAGTTGTTCTCATATCAGTCTCCGTACCTTATGCATAGAATGATATATTCTTATGCATAAGGTTTCAAGGGGAAAGATGCCAATCGCTGCATAAGCCTACTCTTTACGATTATCTTTATAGTAATTGATTAAGGCATTGGTCGAGGAATCATGGCTATCCACTTCCTCATAATCATCAAGCTCTGCCAAAATTTTCTTCGCCAAGACTTTACCCAGCTCAACGCCCCATTGGTCATAAGCATTTAAGCCCCAAATCTCGGCTTGAACAAATACTTTTTGTTCATACATGGCAATTAAGCTGCCCAATGTTTTAGGGGTAAGCATTTGAAATAAAATCGAGTTGCTTGGGCGATTGCCTTCAAACACCATATGCGGCAAAAGATTTTGAATTTCTTCTTCTGTTTTATTTTTCAAATCAACGCGGACTTCATCTTCTGTTTTACCCAACATCAATGCTTCAGCTTGGGCAAAAAAGTTGGTTAACAGAATCGGATGATGCCTACCCACTGGGTTTTTCGTTTCAATGGGTGCAATAAAATCACACGGTACAAGTTTGGTACCTTGGTGGATTAACTGGTAAAACGCATGTTGCCCATTGGTACCAGGTTCGCCCCAAATGATTGGCCCTGTTGAATAATTCACTCTCTCACCATCAACGGTTACTTGTTTGCCATTACTTTCCATATCAAGCTGTTGCACATACGCTGAAAAGCGATGCATATATTGATCATAAGGCAAAAGCGCATGGGAATCCGCATCAAAGAAATTGTTATACCACACGCCAAGCATGGCAAGCATTACAGGGATATTTTCTCCCAAAGGCGCAGTTCTGAAATGCTCATCCATTTCATGCGCACCTTCTAGCAAAGCCTCAAAATTATCCATGCCAATATATAATGCCGTGGATAAACCCACCGCACTCCATAATGAATAACGACCTCCTACCCAATCCCAAAACTCAAAAATATTCTCAGGGGCAATGCCGAAGTTGGTCGCAGCTTTGGTGTTGGCAGAAACAGCAATAAAGTGTTTGGACACCGCTTGCAAGGTGCCACCACGGGTTAAGAACCAATCCCTTGCAGTGCGCGCATTGGTCATGGTTTCTTGGGTGGTGAATGTTTTGGAAGCAATGACAAACAGCGTGGTTTCTCTATGTAAGTGCCGCAAGACTTCCACGGCATGTGTGCCATCCACATTGGAGATAAAGTGAACATGCAAACCACCAGCGCGACCATAAGGTTTCAACGCTTCAGTCATCATCACAGGGCCCAAATCCGAGCCACCAATGCCTATGTTTACAATATCGGTAATGGGTTTGCCTGTGCTTCCTTTCCATGCGCCAGAACGCACTTTATCCACCAACTCACGCATACGCCCCAATACCCGATTAATATCAGGCATCACATCTTCGCCATCCACCACCATAGGGCGGTTAGAGCGATTGCGTAGTGCTGTGTGCAGCACCAATCTGTTTTCTGTGGTGTTGACCTTCTTCGCATCAAACAAACGCTTGATGCAGCCTTCTAAATCACGCTCGCGTGCCAAATCCAAAAGTTTAGATTTGGTTTCATCTGTCATCAGGTTCTTGGAATAATCCACCAATATATCATTCAATTTTAAAGAGTATTTATCAAACCTATCGGGGTCTTGGGCAAAAAGGTCGCGCATATGCACTTTTTTCATCTCTTCTGCATGCGCTTCTAATGCTTGCCAACTTGCTGTGTCTGTTAACTTTGACATTCCAGCCTCCAATAAAAACCTCTTTAACAGGGATAACTTAGCCTAAATAAAAGATAAAATCCAATATTTATAAAGCTTTGCTTCAGAGATAAACATAGAGAAGAAAAAATAAATTTATCTGTTAAAGTGCGTTTGTATCATCTTCGCTGGAGGAATCATGGCACAACTGAACATCGTATTTATAGCATCTGAAGCCACGCCTTTAGCCAAAACGGGTGGTTTGGCAGACGTGGTTGGCTCTCTTCCTCATGCTTTAAAACAGCTGGGGCACGATGTCACCATTATTTTGCCTTTTTATCGCCAGCATTTAATTAAAAACAATATTCAAACCCAAGCATTACCCCAAACCATTGAAATGTGGGCTGACCACAAACAACACCTTTGCCCATTGCATGAAGCCAAGGTTGATGGGTTAAGATTTGCGCTTATTGAGCAGGATGATTTGTTTGACCGCGAAGGATTATACGGCCCTGCAGGTGGTGCTTATGATGACAATTTATTGCGCTTTGCCCTGTTTGACCGCGTTGCTTTAGAAGCTGCTGCCACGTTGAACAAACGCGTGGATATTCTTCACTGCCATGATTGGCAAACAGGTTTGATACCATTGCTCTTAAAAACGCAGTATCAACACTATGCCAACATCGCAAAAGCTAAAACGGTTTACACCATTCATAACCTTGCTTATCAAGGCGTGTTCCCTGCAGATTGGATTCATAGATTGGGTTTACCCACCCACCACTTTCATCCTGATGGGTATGAGTTCTACGGGCAAATCAATTGCATGAAAGCAGGCATTGAATCCGCCGATATGATTACCACGGTAAGCCCTACCTACGCCCAAGAAATTTTAACCCCTGAATATGGCTGTAACCTTGAGGGCTTTTTAAAGCAGCACAGCCAAAAATTAACTGGTATTGTGAATGGCTTGGATATTGACGATTGGAACCCTGCAACTGACAAAACTTTGGCTGCCAACTTCGCTGCTGGAAAAATTGCAGGCAAAGCCAAATGCAAACAAGCGCTACAGCAGCAAGCAGGCTTAGATATTGATGCTAAGGTGCCATTATTAACTTTGATTTCACGCCTTGCCGAGCAAAAAGGCATTGATTTATTGCTTGCCAATGCAACAACATGGCTTGAACGCGGTTATCAGCTTGCCATCCTGGGTTCAGGTGAAAGCGCTGATGAACATGCACTTAGCAAACTCGCCAAGGCATACCCCAAACAAATGTATTTCTTTTGCGGCTTTGATGAAAATCTTGCGAGACAAATTTATGCAGCAGGTGATATTTTTCTTATGCCATCTCGATTTGAGCCTTGTGGGCTTGGGCAATTGATGGCGATGCGTTATGGTAATATACCCGTAGTCCGAGCCACAGGCGGCTTAAAAGATACTGTGATTGATTACAATCAGGTCAAATCCAAAAGTACAGGTTTCCACTTTGAAGCAGCTTCAGCCCAAGCCTTTGATGTGGCTGTCGAGCAGGCGATCTCAGCATTTCAAACGCCCACCATTTGGTCGCGTATACGCAATCGCGCCTTAAATCGTGATTCATCATGGCAAGCTTCTGCACAAACCTATGCTGATTTATACCAAACCCTGCTCAAACCTGCGCCCAAAAAGAAAGTGCGCAAAACAACGTCTCGTAAAACCAAACCTCGCAAATGAGTAGTCATATGCTTGCTGCAGATATCGGCGGCACCAATATTCGCCTTGCCCAAATACGCGATGGTTTAATCGTGAATGAAGTGCGGCATCAAGCCAGCTTTAACCAGCTTGGCCACTTCAACTCAAAGCAAGCCGAACTGCATATTCTGCACGTGTTACAAGAGGCAGCGGAAACATTATTAACCGAAGACACGCAAGGGTTAGGCATAGGGTTCCCCGGTTTTTTTATTGGCAATTCAGGTGTGCTTGCTGCATCACCCAATATCCCACAGCTAAAAAACTTTGCGCTAAGCAAAGCATTATCCGAGCGCCTTAACATTCCCGTCGCCGCACAAAATGATGCGCTTTGCGCCGCAGTGGGCGAGCATAGCTTTGGTGTAGGTAAAGGTTGCACAAACCTCTTACATATTACGCTAGGCACTGGCATTGGCGGCGGTTTAATTTTAAATCATCAGCCTTATACAGGCGAAAGCGGTATGGCGATGGAGTTTGGGCATTTGCGAGTCAATAGCGCAAATGATGCAAGGCTTTGCGGCTGCGGCAATCATGGTTGTGTGGAAGCTTATGCATCTGCCCATGCCATCAGCACACAATACTTTGAGGCGACGGGCAGACAAACCTCAGCGCGCCACATCTATCAGGCAGCACTCAACGGCGATGAAAATGCGCAAACCATTTTCAATCATGCTGGCACTTATCTTGGGAAAGCTATCGCTGAAGCGGTCAAACTTTTGGATATTCGACATGTGAGCATCAGCGGCGGATTGCTTGGCGCTTGGGACATCTTGCATCCACCCATGCTCCAAGCCTTGAACCAACATTTGATTCCACCACTGCAAGGTAAAATCATCATTTTACCATCCACATTGGATGATAATACAGGGCTTTTAGGCGCAGCTAAACTTTTGGTTTAACTGGCTCCAACTGCCAAATATCACGGTTATAATCCTGCATGGTACGATCTGTTGAGAATTTTCCACTGTATGCCGTGTTATAAATGCTCATTTTTGTCCACTTGGTTTTATCTTGATATGCGGTCGCTGCTTCTTGCTGGGCATCAATATAAGAGCGGAAATCTGCAGCAGTTAGCCATGGGTCATCCGAGCTGCGCACAGCGCTGGTAATAGAATCAAATAACCCTGGCTCAAATTGACTGAAATGACCGCTCTCAATCAAATTCATCACCCGTTTAAAATCTTCATCGGCTTCAATGATGTCATTTGGATGATAATGACCTCGCGTTTGCTCTACTTCTTCAGCCGTTAAACCAAATAAGAAAAAGTTTTCTGCCCCAACTTCTTCGCGAATCTCAATGTTTGCACCATCCAAGGTACCAATGGTCATCGCGCCATTCATCATAAACTTCATATTACCTGTGCCTGAAGCTTCTTTACCTGCTGTTGAAATTTGCTCGGACAAATCCGCAGCAGGTGCAATCACTTCCATAGCGGAGACACGATAATTCGGGAAAAATACCACTTTAAGTTTATCGCCTACGTCTTCATCATGGTTCACTACATCCGCAACATTATTCACCAATTTGATGATTTGTTTGGCCATATAATAGCCGGGGGCTGCTTTGCCACCAATCAATACGCAACGGTTTGTCCAATTGTCCGTATCACCACGTTTGATGCGGTCATACAAATGAATCACATGCAATACATTCAGTAGTTGGCGTTTGTATTCATGGATACGTTTTACCTGCACATCAAACATGGCATCAGGATGAAAGCTTACACCGCAAACATCTTGTACGACTTTTGCCAACCGCTGTTTATTCTCAAGTTTGCATGCCGCCCACTGTTTACGGAAAGCTGGCTTGTCCGCCAATGGCGCAAGCTGCTTCAATTCATCCAAGTGGGTAATCCAACCATCACCGATGTTATCCGAGATTAATGTTGTTAAGGATTTATTGCACCAAGCCATCCAGCGGCGTTGGGTCACACCATTGGTTTTGTTATTAAACTTCTCAGGCCAAAGTTGATAGAAATCATTAAATAAACCTTCCACCAATAAATCCGAATGCAATTGCGCCACGCCATTCACAGAAAAGCTGCCCACAATCGCTAGATATGCCATACGCACTTGCGGCACATCGCCTTCTTCGATAATGGATAACCGCTGTTGACGTGATACATCGCCCGGCCATTTTTTCGCCACTTCGCTTAAAAAACGCGCATTAATTTCATAAATAATTTCAAGCAACCTTGGCAACAAACGACCAAATAAATAAACTGGCCAGCGCTCTAATGCTTCAGGCAATAGCGTATGGTTCGTATATGCCATGGTTTTGCTGGTAATCGCCCATGCCTCATCCCAACTCAAGCGATATTCATCCATTAAAATTCGCATCATTTCTGCAATGGATACCGTGGGATGCGTATCATTAAGTTGGAAGACATTTTTATCTGAAAAGCTGCTAAAATCATGGCCATGCGTTTCAACCCATTGGCGCATCACATCTTGAATACTGGCAGATGCTAAAAAGTATTGTTGGCGCAAACGAAGCTCTTTACCATTTTCGCTGCTGTCATTCGGATAGAGCACCATTGAAATATCTTCAGCTTCATTTTTTGCAGCCACGGCTTCTGTGTAGTCGCCTGCATTAAACTCACTTAAATCAAACTCATCTGTCGCCGCAGATTTCCACAAGCGTAAAGTGTTTACTGTGCCGTTTTTGAAGCCAGGAATTGGTGTGTCGAAAGGAATAGCCAATACGTCTTTGGTATCAACCCAACGCACGCGATCCGCGCCATGGTCATCCTTATAATGTTCGCTGCGCCCACCAAAATGAATGGCTTGGATATACTCTGGGCGCTCAATCTCCCAAATATTACCATTACGCAACCAATGGTCTGGCTCTTCAAGCTGATAGCCATTGACAATCTTCTGCCTAAACATGCCATATTCATAGCGAATACCATAACCCGTGACGGGTAACTGTAGCGTTGCGCAGCTATCCACAAAACATGCTGCAAGGCGGCCTAAACCACCATTGCCAAGCCCCGCATCTTTCTCTCGCTCAATCTTTTCTTCAAGCTGCATGCCTAAGTCATGCAAGGCCTGCTCTGTTTCTTCATCCAAGCCTAAATTAAGAATTGCATTGCCCAAAGCTCTACCCATCAAAAACTCTAAGGATAGGTAATAAGATTTTTTAGTATTTGTTTCTTCATACGCATCTTTGGTGTTTTTCCAGCCTTCCATCAAATGGTCGCGAATGGTGTAGGCCAAAGCTTGATAGCGGTAATGGTGAGCATCGCTTGCCGTGTGCTGCCCTAATGTACGAAGAAAATGACGCTGAATACCATTGACTAAACCATCTGCTGTTTTATCCAATGGTGGCACATCAGTGATACAACGCTGACTCATTTTTTCTTTAGAACTCATACAAACACCTTGGCTAGCTTAAATTTGGGAGCGCATAGTGA
>JALUNK010000019.1 GCA_027055255.1 Ghiorsea sp. | reverse complement strand
CAGCATCACTGATTGCCCAAACCTTTATGGAAGTGGTGATTGCGCCAGGTTTCTCTGATGAAGCTTTAGAAACATTAAGTGCCAAGAAAAACCTGCGTGTTTTACTTGCACCATCGGTTGCTCCTGTACAAGGTGGGCTAGACTTCAAACGTGTCAGCGGTGGTTTACTGGTGCAAGAGCGTGATGACCATATTTTAACCCGTGATATGTGCAAAGTGGTCAGTAAACGCCAACCTACTGAAGATGAATGGCAAGATATGATGTTTGCTTGGACTGTGGCCAAACATGTGAAATCCAATGCCATTGTATTCGCCAAAGGTGGTGTGACTTTGGGCGTGGGCGCTGGGCAAATGAACCGTGTGAATTCAACGCGCATTGCTGTGCAACATGGTGGTGAAGCGATTCAAGGTTCGGCTGTGGCTTCTGATGCATTCTTCCCATTCCGAGATGGTGTAGACGCTCTGGCACAAGCAGGTGCAACGGCAGTGATTCAACCCGGTGGTTCGATTCGTGATGAAGAAGTGGTTCAGGCGGCAGATGAACATGGCTTAGCCATGATTTACACTGGCATTCGCCACTTTAGGCACTGATATTTACAATATTCAAACCGCATACCAAGGCTTTGCGCTTCCCAGTTGGGTTAACGATTGGGTAAGCACTTGCCTGCGTATTCATGGTGACTTTAGTTCACTTGAAGCAAGGATGGATTTTGTCATTCAACTATCCAAACAAAATGTTGTTAAACAAACAGGTGGCCCTTTTTCTGCTGCAATTTTTGATATGGATAACCAGCAATTATTGTCCGTGGGTGTCAATATCGTTGTACCCAGTCATAACTGCACCAATCATGCTGAAATGGTTGCCATCACTTTGGCACAGCAAAGCTTAGAAACATTCAATCTTGGTCAACAAGGTAACTTTGAACTTTTGAGCAGTTGTGAGCCTTGTGCTATGTGTTTTGGGGCACTGCCTTGGTCTGGCATCAAGCATTTAGCCTATGCCGCGACCTCTGCTGATGCACAGAACATTGGTTTTGATGAAGGGGTAAAACACCCTCATTGGATTCAAGAGCTCAAGCAACGTGGTTTAAGCGTAACCCCCCAAGTTCATCGCAAGCAAGCAGCATCGGTGCTTGAGCAATATCAGCAGCAGGCTGGTAATATATATTAGGCTTTAATCTGCATAGGATGCTTGCGCATGAATATCGTCACCATGGGGCTCGCCAAAGCAAATCAAAACACGTCCGCCTTGGTGCGTAAGAATAGCCAAAGCTTTGGTGTCCATATCATCCTTAAAATAAAACGTTTCAGAAGCCTTAATTTCTTTCCCGTTGACTTTCACTTGACCAACGATGACATACAAGAAACCATTATAACCTTCAGGAATATCATATTTATATACGCTTTTCTTACCAATGGTAACGTCTAATACGTCCATCTTAGTCTGGGGCTGAACTGGTGAGCCTTGACCCACTATCGTGTGCTGAATAATGCTCGAATTGCGCTCAACAGGGATATCATCAGCATTAAACTCCAAATACTCAGGTTTCATATGTTTTAACTCAGACGGTAGGTCAATCCATATTCTTATACCATGCGCCTTTTGTTTTGCAATTTCAGCATGCACCAAACCCTGACCAGCATTGAACAGTTGACCACCACCAGCCTCAATATTAAAGAAATTTCCTAAACTATCTTCATGATGTACGCTACCACTAAATAGGTACAATAGTCCTTCAAAACCATGATGAACCTGCTTGGCATAACCACCATCCAGAATATAAAAGTGGTCTACCCTAATGAATGGATCCAAGTGTCTAAGCTTTTTATTAGGCACAATCCTTTTTTGTCTTACGTTTTCACCTTCAAGTACCGGTGTTATTTTAGCTATCTCTATCATAATACTTTCTCCTACTGCAACCCGCTCACTATACCCAACTATGATGACACCAATATGACATGGTGTAATAAATATCACAAAAAGTCAAGCGTGAGGTACAGCTGGGGTAGTTAACTATCTAGAAATAAACATATTATTCATGCATCAATCCACATAAGGCCCATGTTGATGAATGGGCTCACCATGCGGCTTACCAAAACATACAATCACTCGGCTATCCTGGGATGCCATGAACGACAAAGTTTCGGCTGAGTCAAAGAAACCTGCTTCGGAAGCCTGAAGCATCTCGTGGTTCAGCTTGACCTCACCTTCAAGTATATACACAAAACCTCGGCTACCTTTAGGGATGCTTTGCTGATAAAGACTTTCAGATTTTAGGCTGATATCTAAATATAACACTTCTGTTTTCAGCTGTGTTGGCGAGCCTTCTCCCACAACTGTGCGCACAGTCACCCCATCATTCGAGTCCACGTGAACATCAGCAGCATCGACTTGCTGATAACTGGGCTGCATCTGTTTTAAACGCTTGGGTAAGTTTATCCAAAGCTGAATACCATGCGCCTTACCTGAAGGCATTTCAGAATGGATGATGCCTTTACCTGCTGTGAATCGCTGCAAACCGCCAGCGGTAACCGTGGACTTGTTGCCCAAGTTGTCTGCATGTTGCATACCACCATCTAACATATACGTCATGGCTTCAAAACCACGGTGCGGATGGTCTGGAAACCCACCACCTTCGATATTAAAATGATCCATCAATACAAAGGGGTCAAAATTTAGAAGTCCATGTACAGGCATCAAACGTTTGACTACAACGCCATCACCTTCGGGTACGGTTATCGCAGTGACTTTTTTCATGGTGGCCTCCTATTCAAAAATATCAGGTAACCCTTTGGGCACAACCCGCGTCGGATTAATGCTCTCGTGGCTGTAATAATAGTGTCGTTTAATATGTTCAATGTTTACTGTTTTGTTAATGTTCGGCTGGTTGTATAAACCTTTCAAGTAACGTGACATATGGGGATATTCAGCAATTTGTTTATGGTTGCATTTAAAATGCCCATAATACACCGCATCAAAACGAATCAATGTGGTAAACAATCGCCAGTCGGCTTCTGTAATGCTATCACCCACCAAATATATATTGGATGACAGCCTTTGCTCTACCCTATCCAACGCATCAAACAAATCAGTGAATGCCTCATCATACGCTGCTTGTGTGGTGGCAAAACCTGTTTTATACACACCATTATTGATATGCTCATACACATCCGCGTTCACCACATCAATATCAGCTCGTAAAGCTTCAGGATAAAAATCCAGTGTGTTGCCCGTAACATCGTCAAAGGCTGTATTAAACATGCGAATAATTTCAGATGATTCATTGTTTACAATGGTTTCAAGCTTCTTATCCCACAAAATGGGTACACTCACCCGCCCTGTATAGTCAGCCTTAGCATGGGTATATAATTGATGCGCGCATGTGTAGCCATACAAGGGTTCTGGCTTATCAAACTCCCAGCCTTTATCCAACATATCAGGATTAACCACGGTCACATCAATCCAATTTGTTAAACCTTTAATTGCTCTAAAAATAAGGGTGCGGTGCGCCCATGGGCAGGCAAGGGATACATACAAATGATACCTATCTTTTTCAGCAGGAAATTTGTCGCTCCCAATCCAATCGCGGAATGCAGAATCTTGGCGCACAAACTTACCATCTGTCTTTTTGGTATCATACCACTGATCTACCCACTTACCTTCAACCAACAAACCCATACCGCACCATACCCTTATTCTATTTCATATCTTAAATATTTAATCGCCCACGGTGTTGTTTCTACTGACGAATACCTTCAATGGAAAAGTATAAGTCCACCACCTGCGATGCAGGGCCGAGGTCATATAATATACCATAATCACTCATCTTAAAGCTTGTCCAAGCTTCAAAACCGCGGCGATAACCGCCCCAAGGGTCTTTGCCTGCACCAATATGTTTACCTTTAATCACCATATCTTTGGTGACACCATGAAAAGTAAACTTACCCTTAATTTCAATGTCGTCTCCACTTTCCGAAAATGATGTGCTTACAAACTTGGCTTCAGGATACCGCCCTGTCATCAAGAAATCTTTGCTTCTTAAATGCTTGTCTCTGAGGGCATGATTGGTATCGACACTCTTGGTATCAATCGTCACCTGCACACTGGATACACTTGGATTTTTCTCATCATAAGTGAATTGACCATGAAACGTGTTAAACCGCCCAAGTAACCAACTGTAACCCAAATGTTTCACCTTAAATTGGATAAATGCATG
>JALUNK010000018.1 GCA_027055255.1 Ghiorsea sp. | reverse complement strand
AACCGAAGGGTCTTAACTATCGAATCCCCAAACCTAACTGCAACTCATTGTCTTGATGATGCTCTTCCTGCTCAAAGCTGCTGATGGTTAGCCCAACCAACCGCACAGGTCGTTTTCCTGCTTGGGTATGTTGAAGAAGTTCTGCGGCTAATGCTAGAACTTGCTTCTGAACAATAGGCGTGGGCATCGTTTTTGAACGGGTAACTTGCGTAAAATCTTTATATTTCACTTTGATGGTGATGCGCTTGCCTTCAAGCTTATGTTTATCCAAACTTGTAAACACTTGCTCTGCCAAGGCTTTGAAGTGCGCTAAGAGTATATCCACATCCAAAATATCCTCGGCAAATGTGGTTTCCTTGCCCAAAGATTTACGCTCTCTAAAGCTTTTAACGGGGCGCTCATCTATACCTCTAGCGATGTTGTAGTAATAACTTGCAGGCTTGCCAAAATGCGCTTTCAAATCAGCCAGCGACCAAGCTTTTAAATCTTTACCTGTATAAATATCTAAGCTGTGCATTTTCTTTTCTGTGGCAGGGCCAATGCCATAAAACTTACCAATCTTTAAGGCTTGTACAAAAGCAGCACCCTGCTCTGGTCGAATCACGTATAACCCATCAGGCTTATCCATGTCCGAGGCAATTTTGGCTAAAAATTTGTTGTACGACACGCCTGCGGATGCGGTTAAACCTGTTTCTTGTTTGATTTCAGCCTTAATCGCTTTGGCAATATCGGTGGCAATACCGTTAAACGATTCCGTGTAGCTCACATCCAAATAGGCTTCATCCAGCGATAAAGGCTCAACTTGGGCAGCATAACGCCAAAACACCTCTCGAATTTGAGCCGAAGCTTCACGGTATGCCGCAAAACGCACAGGCACAAAAATCGCTTCAGGGCAAAGCCGATAAGCTTGCGAGCATGGCATGGCTGAATGAATGCCAAACTTACGCGCCTCATAGCTGCATGCCGCCACCACACCGCGAGAATTGGGCTTACCACCCACAATCAGTGGTTTCCCTCTATACTCAGGGTTATCTCGCTGCTCAACCGATGCGAAGAATGCATCCATATCCACATGAATAATTTTGCGCTGCGTTGCCATAAGGCAAACAGTGCCTTAAAAGTTAAGAGGATGCCAAAACTGTTCGATTGCGCCCTTGCGCTTTGGCTTGATATAACGCTATATCGGCTGCTTTTATCAGCTCAAACTTCTCTTTATTGCTGGGAATACAAGATGCAACACCAATGCTTAATGTGATATATTCAGATACATCTGATGCAGGGTGTTCGATTTTTGCCTCTGCCAAATGTTCACGTAGCTTTTCCATTAACCAACGCGCACCTTCCGCATAAGTAACAGGAAGGATAAACACAAACTCTTCACCCCCATAGCGAGCCACAAAATCTGTTTCTCTTTTTAAAATGTTCATCAGCACTTGGGCAACTTGTTGCAAACAGGCATCTCCCGCTTGATGGCCCAAGGTATCATTATATTTTTTAAAGAAATCAATATCACAAATGGTAATGGTTAAAGGTGTCTTTGCACGTAAAGCATTACTCCATTCCTTCCAAAATACTTTGTTAAAACTTCTGCGGTTATGCAGCAAGGTAAGCTCATCTCGCATTGTCATTTCTTTTAGTTTTTTAAGAAGTAGAAGCTCTCTGCTACGCTGTATGACACTATAAGACAGCACACCTATGAATAGGAAGACGAGAAGGAACAACCCTGCATAATTAGAAAGTTTTTGCTCTGATCTTTCTTCTAGAATAAGCTTTAATAAGTGCTGGTTAATATGATCTGCATCCAATAAAATATTTTCATAATACGTATCAAACTGCTCATCAGCACGGCTTCCCGGCAAGGAATCATGTTGATACAATAGTCGCCTATGCATCAATGATTGCAATGTTTTTACATTTTCACCAAGCCTTAAAATACGATGGTTAAAGTCGCTATCATCAAGCGGAATATACACCATGCTATTTTTCTCGGCTCCTTGTGTCATAGCATGAATAAACCATTGGGTATGTTCTATTTTTTGTAAGACCTTGCTTATATCAATTTGGTTATCACCCACTATCAATTCTTCAAACAACAAATGGGCCTGGGTTAATTCAAGCTTAATTTCCAGAGATGCCTGAACCAAAGGTGAGTGAACATCGGCAATACGGTGCGCAACGTTCATCGAATAAACGGCTAGGCTAATAATTAAAGCTGAAGCAATCAGGAAAGAAATGGAAAAGGCATATTGTCGCGTAGAAGCTAGCATGATAGCTACATATGAGCATATTTAATGCCAAATTTACTGTATCGTTAGTTCAAAAGACTTGGCTTGCGGATTCAAAGCATTATTTTTATGTTCTAAAACATATAATACACTTATCTCTTTGCTTAAACTCAATTGTTTAAGCATATGTTTATAACCTTCTTTTAAATATTCAATATTATGAATAATAACGATAACTTGACCACTTAAACTTAAAGCTTCTTCAAACCATATTCCCCACTTAGCTTGTTCACGTTTAAGGTCAATTTTGCGCACGCTCACATCACCTAGCAAGGTCTCTAAATCCAGTAAGGTTTGCCTGCGCCCTAGCCCGTGTGGGCTTATCAAGTTCACATGTTTACCTGCCAATAAAGTGTCGGCAAGGTCTTGAGTCAATGCAGGGCGCAGCATGATTAGATTAAACTGCTTGGCACAACTTTTTTCTTCTCTTTATCCCACTCATCTTGCGTAAATACTTTCTGTTGAATAAGCAAACGTACCAAAGCATCGAGTTCAGCTTGATTGGTAGGCAAGGCTTTCGCTTTAACCTTATCTTCAGATTCATGACCAACTGGAGCTGCACCACCCTGCATTTGCTTCATCAACGCTTCATCGACATGACCTGTAGACTTCAGACTGTGCTGCTTTTGAAAGCTTTTCACGGCATCGCGTGTATCCACACCAAACAATGCCTTTTGATCTTTGATGTTATAACCCATACGCCGCAACACTTCTTGCAATTGTGTGATACTTTTACCACGCATAAACATCTTTAATGGTCTTGCCATAATCTATTCTCCCAACTCACGTATGACCGACATACTGCCTTGCCAGCCCAATGCCTCAATGATTGTCATAAATGAACCGTCCAAACCTGCGTATATATCCAGATGCTCACCACTTACTGGATGTTTTAAAGATAAAGAAACCGCTGCCAACAAAAGCCGGTGACAATTCAATTCATCCCGAAAAAACTGGTTTTGTTTACCATCACCATGCGTGGTATCACCCACGATGGGGTGAAAGATATGTTTTAAATGTCTGCGTAATTGATGTTTACGCCCTGTTTTAGGCTCAAGCTGAATCAGACTATACCTTGCCGTGTTATAACGTCCTACAGCATGATTGAGTTCCACGGTGTTTAAGCGTTTGTAATGTGTGACCGCACCTTGGGCAGGTTTATCTGTTCTTGCTTGCTTATCACTCTTTTTATCCAATTCTTCCTTGAGCGCATAATCAATCATGCCTGATTCATCGGTATAACCACGCACCACAGCAGCATAAGCCTTTTGCACTTCATGGTTGGTAAATTGGGCTGTGAGCAGTTTGGCAATTTCAGAGCATAGCGCAAACAGCAATACACCCGATGTTGGTTTATCCAAGCGGTGAACTGGATACACATGCTGCCCCACCTGATTGCGCACGATTTGTAAGGCAAAGCGCGTTTCATGCTTATCAATCATAGAGCGATGCACCAATAAACCCGCAGGTTTATGTACCGCAACCAAGTATTCATCTTGATACAAAATTTCTAAGTGCTCTGTTTCATGGGATACCATAGACCAAGCATATGTTGAGTCAGATAAATGAATAGTAGAATTTTGTAACATCACCTTCATGATAACGACCCATGAAAATGGAAACCATCAAATTAGCTGTCTTATCATTCTCATTGTGTTTGAATTTAAGCCTATCAAATATAGCACAAGCATCCAATTATAGTTTGGAAGAGGTTGCTATTAGTTACGGGCGAGGTATTGATGTTACCCAGTGGGTACAGGTTGATTTTATTCAGCATGTTACCCCTCCTTTGCGCATTCTCGAAGAATTCTTACACGAACCCTATTTGGATATTGGTATATCCCAAAGCCATTGGGCTCAAAGCAGTGACCTTGGCTATCATATATCTGCCAACCTTATGGTTCGCACCCAAGAAGTTCCTTCACCTTTTGGTAGCTTTTTTCTTGAAGCAGGTTTTGGCCCACATCTTTTTTCGCGCCCTGGAAGAACAAACCGATTAGATACAGCCTTTGAGTTCAATTCATTCGTAGGTTTAGGACTCCACATTAACCC
>JALUNK010000017.1 GCA_027055255.1 Ghiorsea sp. | reverse complement strand
TATGCTGTTCCAATGATGATTGCACATGGTCGCTACCATGCGACACAAATGTGGTCACATCCAAGCGCGTAACACCCAATGAATTGAGGAAATACACAGCATGAGAATCTTTTTCTGAGAAAATAGCCACCAAAGCATGTGCACCTGTCACTTCATCTTTCCCTGCCGATTGCACATGCATCACAGCCCGTTGAATCACCCGTTGTAAACCTACACTGGCAATGGTATCACCGCTGCCTTCGGGTAACACAGTGACGTGTTCATTAATAAAATTTTCCAGCTCTTCGCGTAACAAGGACACATCCACACTCAAACCGTCAAATACGGCACGTGCTTCTTTATTATCAATCAAACCGAGCAACAAATGTTCGATGGTCACAAATTCATTGCGTTTGACGTGTGCTGTCCGAAAAATGTCATTCAATGACTGCTCTAACTGTTCGCTTAAAATACCCATATTTACTCCAGTTATCCATCTATCGCCAAAACTTCGTCCAACTACACCGCTATCTTTCTATGTTCTTAGCAGAAGTGCAAGCCTAAGCTCATAGCTTTGCCAGTATAAGCTTGCTTCGCCCTTCATTTATATGGATAGTCAACCATAGATTCTTGAGATAAGGAGTAAGCTATGACACAGATTCACAAGCAACAAGCCACTTTTGCAGGCGGCTGTTTTTGGTGTTTAGTTACTCCTTTTGAGCAACTTGAAGGCGTGTTGTCGGTTGTTTCAGGCTTTTCAGGTGGTGATATCGATAACCCCAGCTATGAACAAGTTTGCACAGGCACAACAGGGCATGTAGAGGCTGTGCAAATCACATATGATACGAATAAACTTAGCTATGAAACGCTTGTGAATACATTCTGGCAGCAAATTGACCCCACCGATGCGGGTGGCTCATTCTACGATAGAGGCAGCCATTATATGTCAGCCATTTTTTATCATGATAAAACCCAGCAAGAGATAGCTGAAAAAAGCAAACAAGATTTAGAGAATAGCGGTAAGTTTGCTGCACCCATTACAACGACTATTAGGGCATACACCAATTTCTTCCCTGCCGAGGAATACCATCAGAACTATCACAAGAAAAATCCAGAGCACTACAATGCTTATCGCATTGGCTCAGGTAGAGATGCTTTTATTTTAAAGGTTTGGAAGCAATAATATTAAGGGCTACAAGCCAAGCATAGCTTCTTTAATTTTATCGGTTGGAGGCTTATCTCCCAACCAAACTTTCAACAATGCTTGTTGAAACGCTTCATGCTTAATACTTCCTTTTTTCTTACCATACATAAACATTTCTGTTTCACCATGAGGTAAAAAGTTTATAACAATCGTACTTCCCTTATTAGCATCCTCATAAAATGAAACAAAAGTATTCATTGGTTTTTGAAGTTCTTTGAATTCAACATCTGTTACATTTTTTTCTATACCATTGATAGTGCTATTGGCAGATGTCCCTTCACTAACATTTTGTAAAAAATGCATTGTAATTCGTTTAACACCTTTGCTAGCAAGGACATCGTTAGCCGTAGAACTTTTTGTCGTCAGGTATAATGCGCCAACATAAATATCTAACAGGTATTTTTCGCGTATGCCAACACCATTAAGCTTTAATACTTCGCCTTGGACTTGAGCCGTTTCAGGAACATTCACATCATTGATAGTTTTTGCATTGGCAACATGAGCGTAAAGGCTAAAAAAGAATATTGAACCCAAAAGAATAAGTTTATAAAATCTATTGGTTATCATATATCCCCCCCTAACCATAAGAAGTTTAATTCTAGTTAAAATTCATACTGCGATTATTCACCCAACATCGCTTCTTTTAAATCATCATCGGCAGGCTCTTTACCCAACCAAATCATAAGCAATGCTTTTTGAAAATCTGCGCCTTCAATGCTGCCCGCAGCTTTGCCATTGATGGTGACAGTAGTCGCACCTGTTTGTAAGAAATCAAAAGTCACTTCATCACCTTTTTTCATATCTTGGAAGAAGTTATTGAATTGATTCAAACGCGCTTGTAAACCTGCTAAGTCTTTGCTGTTATTTTCAAAACCTTCTGTCCAACCTTTAGTCAACTTATCTTTCGACACTTCATCATAAAGAAAGTGCATTAACACCCGCTTATTGCCCTTCATGCTCATAGCTTGTTGTGCAGATTCAGTTTTTGTTGGTAAGTACAGTGCACCGATATAAATATCAAAAAAGAACTTGCTGCGAACCCCAGCACCATTCAGAACCAATGCCTGCTCTCCCACCGTAGCTTTGTCAGCAATTTGTACACCTTCAACGTTCACTGCATGGGCAAGGCTTGACCCCATTGTTAAACATAATCCCATTGCCAAAATAATCTGTTTCATCGTTAAGCCTCCGAAGGTTTTATAAGTTCACAAAAGAACCATAGATGGAAACCACTTGTTTTACAATCAGTTACACACCCAAGGTTGGTAGGTGTTTAATCTTGTGATAGGTCAAAGATAATTGAATACAATGTTTTACGATGCTTTCAGGCAAGTCATTATCCAATTGAAATATTAATTCTCGATTACCTTTGATACTTAATTCTTGCCCATAAAATTCGCGTATCACTTCTATCAATCTTGTTTTACAATTAAAATACATGGCATACTCATCTGGCCGAGAAGCTTTCCAATCAAAGCGTAATGTACTGCCCTGTTTACACACATAACTTGGCTCACCCCATTTTAATGTTTCTTCTAAATCTTGAATACCTTGCGCTTTGGCGACCTCAAAAATCAGCTCACGCAGATGCAACAGCTTTTCTTGCGCGAGTTTAGGGTATTGCGCAATCACAGCAAGCACTTCATTCATTAAGCATCTCCTGAAGCTTTTTCATGCTTCTCCAGTTTCGAGTCGTCGCTTGCACTTTCAACTTCTTTTCTAGCAAGCTGTTCGACAACTTCGTTTTACCATAACCATTGGGGCAACGAAGATATACAACCTTATTGAGTACAACCAGCGATTCTGATTCATGTTTGAAAGAAACCAAACTATCAATCGCATCTTGGTCTGGTTCGTCAGATAGCAATGTTGCCAATACTTTTGTGCCATCGGCAGCTAAATCTACTTCGCCAAATGGGCAAGCTTCAAGGATTGCATTAAATTCATCTTTTATACACACTGACACATGCACATCAAAACCATACGCTTTTTGAATAGCTTGCTCGATTAAAGCTTGATGCTTTAAACCACTATCTGCTTCAAACACCACATTACCACTTTGGATATATGTTTGCACATCGGCAAAACCCAAACCTTCATACAAAGCTTTTAGCTCTGCCATTTTAATTTTCTTTTGCCCTGCAACATTGATACCACGCAATAAGGATAAATATTTCATCTAGGGCACTTCACCTTCGTTCTAAGTTTGATGATTTATAAGTATTATCATAGTTTGAATGCACGCGAGACATACAAGCTTCATATTCTCTGGAGTTAATACTTTTCCTACAACTATCGCTCGCCATCTGCTCACCAATCTCCAAAAAACCTTCCTTACGAAAGTCAGTGCCCGAACAACTCGTAAGAAACACTGTGGCTAGCAAAAGAATAAGGGGGAAGCGGACAAAACTTGTTTGCCAGCAAAATAAATAATCCATTATAATCATACTATTAATATATCCTCTTTTCTTATTACTTTTTTTCATTTTTGATTGCAGATTTTTTGCATTTTAATTTCAAACCATGGGAATAGTTCATTGTTTGGGTATAGCTTAGCCATTTCTTGAGCACGTTCTTTTCTTTGACAAGCGTTAGCTTGATTGGTTTCAGTTTGCAGCAATAACAAGCGGGATGCTTCTGGGGAGAATATAGGGGCATATTTGATGGCGCGATGGATGTATTGAAGCCCAAGTTTAGCATCACCAGATAGGTCAATTAGCCACGTTAACCATTTGAGATAAAAAGGTATTTTGCCCGTGTGGTACTCATAAAAACCCAATACCATATATGCATCTTCAACCTCTGGGTGGTTGCGCACAAGCTCACGCAGCGTATCACGACCTTCTCGGGCAGCCTGATAAGCTTTTAACCATTCGCCAAGTCGCATATAGGCTAAGCCGCGAAATGCCTGCGATAAACCAAGGCTAAGTTTCCAGTTTGGATTATCGGGTTGCTTGCTTATTTCTGATTGAGCGCGTTGTATATTCTTTGAAAGAACCTTCAAAACATTGTGTAAGGTGGTAAGTCGAATATTCTTATCATAAGTCGATTCAGCTTTAGCCCATAAAGGCGCAACTTTCATAAACCCTAGCAATGGATAATTTGGATACTGTCGCTCCAGTTGTTGGATACTGGCAGCAGCTTTCTCATTTTCGATGTTCATCAATTGATCCACGACTTGGCGAGCAAGCTGGTTTGCTGGTTCGTTCGCCAAAGTTATGTTTGGAAAAGCGAGCAAAATCATGAAGCATATAATGCTTTGTAA
>JALUNK010000016.1 GCA_027055255.1 Ghiorsea sp. | reverse complement strand
GGATGCTCTAAAGCAAGGCATGCCCCAATAATTTCTCTAAAAATACCATGAATCGCTTCATCTGGAATACGTGTGCTATGTGCTTTATCAGCATCCTCGCCATTTTTATCCAATAAACGGCGAATAATAGATGCTTCTCGGCTTGGCACGTAAAAAGGTGTGTTCGCGGGTTGGTTTTTCTTGTGTTCCCCTACTTCTGCAGCAAGTTGTGCGCGATGATAAATAAGCTCAAGCACCTTATCATCCACTGCATCAATAGCCTGACGTAAATTATCTAAAGTCTTGCTCGGTTTACCTGAGTCGGAAGAAGAAGTCATGAGCGAAGCATAAACTGCCTGCACAAGATAGGAAGCATAGATTTACAATGATTAAAACAGGTCTAAAAACTAAGCTATTGGGTCACCCTTGTTAACACGCTTTACTGCACCGCTTTCAATCATATTTTGAAGCTGAGCTAACAGCGCCTTTTCTTGCGAATCTATGATACCATCCTCATCAGCCAGTATCATAATTTGCTCACATTCTTCTGGCGTAATCACCTCATCAGCAATTGCCTCATCAATCATTTTCTTTAATTTTACTGCAGATGAACTTAAAGCCGACATACAATACTCCTTATTTAGTCTACCACGTTACACAAGGATAAGCAAGTTAAGTGCCAATAAACAGGCCATAAAAAAGGCTGCAAGTGTTTCCACTTGCAGCCTTTCAGTAGAGGGTTAGTTTTTACTTAACCTTTTTAGGTGTCAAACGCTTACGTTCAGTTTCATTAAGAATACGCTTACGTAAACGGATGTTTATTGGTGTAATTTCCACCAACTCATCATCTGCAATAAATTCGATTGCACGCTCTAGAGACAAATTCAATGGTGGCACCAAATCAACTTTTTCATCTGTACCTGATGCACGAACGTTGGTTAATTTCTTTTCTCGGCTTGCATTCACAACCAAATCTGAATCACGACTATGAATACCAATAATCATACCTTCATAAATTTTCACACCAGCGCCCATGAATAATTTACCACGCTCTTGGATTTTCCAAAGACCGAACGAAACTGTTTCACCAGCACCATTTGCAATCAACACACCATTTGAGCGCCCAGGAAGTGCACCAACAAAATCACCATAGGCATGAAAGACATGGTTCATGGTACCTGTACCACGCGTATCGGTTAAAAACTCAGATGTATAGCCAATCAAACCACGCGTTGGACACATAAACTCAATGCGAGTCATGCCATCATCGGCCGTTTCCATACCTGTCATTTCTGCGCCACGTTGACCCAGCTTTTCAATCACAGTGCCTTGATACTCTTGTTCAACATCAATAGTTACATGCTCATAAGGCTCTTGTTTTACGCCATTTTCTTCGCGTACAATCACTGTTGGGCGAGACACCGCCATTTCAAAACCTTCACGGCGCATATTTTCCAATAAAATACCAATATGAAGCTCACCACGACCTGATATTTTATAAATATCAGCTGAATCTGTTTCTTCAACACGCATCGCAACATTGGTCCGAATTTCTTTAAATAAACGGTCACGAATTTGACGCGTTGTAATAAACTTACCTTCTTGACCTGCAAGTGGCGATTTATTCACGTGTAATTCCATGCTCAATGTTGGAGCATCTACTGTCATCACTGGCAAAGCTTTAGGGCTGTCTTTATCGGTAATCGTTTCACCAATATTGATATGCTCAATACCTGCAACAGCAACAAGGTCACCAGCTGATGCTGAATCAATTTCAACACGCTCCAAACCTTTAAAGCCAAGCAGTTTGGTCACTTTGAAATTAGATTGTGAGGCATCTGCATGTATCACTCCCACTTGTTGCCCTGCTGTAATTGTACCATTGGCAATACGACCCACCACGATACGTCCGATATATTCATCCCAGTCCAACGTCGTTGCTAATATTTGCAACGTTGCTTCAGGGTCGCCTTTTGGAGGCTCAACATGATCCATAATGGTTTCAAACAAACATGTCATATTATCTGATTCTTCAGTATGATCCATCATGGCATAACCATTTTTAGCTGATGCAAAAACAACTGGGAACTCAAGCTGCTCATCGCTTGCACCTAATGCTGCAAACAAGTCGAATGTTTTATCGACAACCGCATCAGGGTCCGCACCGTCACGGTCAATTTTATTCACAACCACGATTGGCTTCAAGCCAAGAGCTAATGCTTTACCCGTTACGAAACGTGTTTGAGGCATTGGGCCTTCAGCCGCATCCACAAGCAATACAACACCATCCACCATGTTTAATACACGTTCAACTTCACCACCAAAGTCAGCATGGCCTGGTGTGTCAACGATATTAATGTGCGTGCCGTTGTAGGTAATT
Organism: Ghiorsea sp.; assembly: GCA_027055255.1. Lineage (GTDB taxonomy): Bacteria > Pseudomonadota > Zetaproteobacteria > Mariprofundales > Mariprofundaceae > Ghiorsea. The sequence continues at coordinate 2,142 of JALUNK010000016.1, read as the reverse complement.
GCGGTATTTTTTGCAAGAATCGTAATACCACGTTCTTTCTCAATATCGTTGGAATCCATTACGCATGTTTCTAAATCTTCACGCATATCATCTAGCGTGCCTGATTGCTTCAAAAGCTCATCAACAAGTGTTGTTTTGCCATGGTCAACGTGGGCGATGATGGCGATATTTCTTAAATTACGGGACATAGTCTTACCTCAAATAGCTTTTAAAACCTTTTACTTTTTTTCGCAAAAGGCGGCGCATGGTAACAGGAAGTCCAACAATAGAAAGAAAAGCTATTTCCCTTTATAAATCAGCGTTGTCCAACTGTCTTAAAGCCTCATAAACTACAATCGAACATGCATTGGCAAGGTTAAGTGAACGGACTGGGGCATCACTGCGCATTGGAATAGTCAAAGCATTGATTTCTTCCCTTATTTCTTGAGGCAAACCACGTGTTTCAGGACCAAACACCAACACATCATTGTTTTGGTATTGAATATCCCAATATTTTTTCTTGGTTTTAGTCGTTAACCCAAATATTCTCGGTTCACAAGGTAAGTGATCTTGCAACCAAACCTTTAAAGCATCCCAATTGTCATGCTGTTGTACATTAAGATGCTCCCAATAATCCAAACCTGCCCTTCGCACCTGTTTTTCTGACAAATCAAAACCTAATGGGTGCACCAAGTGCAATTGGCTTCCAGTGCACGCACAAAGCCTTGCAATATTGCCAGTGTTCGGCGGAATTTCTGGTTCAAATAAAACGATATGTAGTGATTGCTTCAAAACAAATTTCCTCAACCATTAATTTTTTCCAGAGTTTATCCTGTAAAAACTTTATCCACCATCTTTACATTACTACAATCTATAACTATAGTTAGAACACGTTTATATTTCGGAGTTGTTTTATGCGTATTTTAGTTTTAATTTCAGCTTTGTTTCTAGCATCTTGTGGCGCAGATACTCCAAACGGAACATCTACAGATGTAACCATATCCCTAGGACAAAGCATTGCTTCTGGCGCTGTAGGCGCTGCGGGGAATATTCCAAGCAACATTCAGTCTGTAAGCGTAGAGGCTCTCAATGCTCAAGGCGCGGTCATTGCTGGCCCAGTCTTTGCAGAGCGCCCCAACTTCACTTTAACAATTCGTGTACCCAATGGTAAAAACATTCGGTTCCGCATTCTAGCTTATGCTGGTTCTACAGGCAGCGGAACCGTGTTATACAGAACAACTTCTGACCCTATCGACTTAGAAGGTCGCCCTGTATCCGTACCTGTAAAAATGAGTTTATCCATTGCTGTCTCAGCAAGTGCTACAACCATTAGCCCAGGTACAACTATTGACCTGTATGGTACTGTTTCAGGAAATATTCCCCCAGCAACTTCACCTTTACTTTGGAGTGCATCCAACAGTGCGGGTTTAGGCACACCCTCAACCAACGGCGGCCATATCACTTGGACAGCACCTGCTACAACAGGCACATACACTATCACTGCAAACATTGATCCTAGCAAAAACCCTGACCAAGATCCCAATATCGTTGGCACAATTAAAATTACTGTTTCTTCAGCTATCGACACAACTCCACCAGTATTTACAGCTGGCGCATTGACAGATATTTATGTTGAAGCAACGGGTGTGACAACACCTTATACGTTTATTACACCAGTAGCCACAGATGCTTCTGGTTTAACCAGTGTCACGCCAAGTGATACTGGGCCATTCTCAATTGGGTTGACCGTAGTAACTTGGACGGCAACAGATAATACAGGTCTAACTTCAACCTTAGCACAAAATATCGTTGTGCAAGATACGACTGCACCTGTGATCACTGCACCGGCTGCGGTTACAGTTGAAGTAACGGGCACATTAACCTCGGTTACATTGGGTGCCGCAACTGCAACTGATTTGGTGTATGGTACAACGGCTGTAAGTAATGATGCACCTGCAACCTTCCCACTTGGTACGACTACTGTTACATATACATCGACTGATGCAGCGGGTAACACATCCACTGCAACACAAGTTGTGACCATTGTTGATACGACTGTACCAGTGATTACGCTGGTGAGTACAAGTCCATATACTGTTGCACAAGGCACAACATTTATTGACCCTGGCACAACCGTCTCAGATAATGTGGATACAGGTTTAA
>JALUNK010000015.1 GCA_027055255.1 Ghiorsea sp. | reverse complement strand
GCTCTAAGCATTTGGACACCACGTTGCTGAAGAAAGTTCTCCAAACCCATATTACTCATCAATGTGGTCACGACTGCACCACCTTTAAGTTGCCCTTGTGCCAGTAAATGCTCTGCCAATATGGCAATCACTTTATCACCATCCACCAACTCGCCACTTGCATCACAAGCAATCAGCCTGTCTGCATCGCCATCCAAGGCAAAACCAATATCTGCCTCTACTTCGCGTACTTTCGCACACATGGTTTCTGGGTATGTTGAACCACAATTTTCATTGATATTATAACCTGTGGGCTGATCAAATAGTGAAACCACCTCACACCCTAGCTCCTTCAATAAATGTGGTGCTACATCATATGCTGCACCGTTGGCACTATCGACAACAACCTTTAAACCTGAGAAGCGAACACCTTTGGGTAATGAAGATTTTAAGAATTCTATATACCTACCGCGCGCATCATCTACGCGCTCTGCCTTACCAATCTCTAAAGCTGGAGGTAACGCTGGTAAATCATCCAAAGCAGCTTCAATTTCCATTTCAATACTATCCGGTAATTTAAACCCATCTGCACCAAAAAATTTAATCCCATTATCACCAGCAGGATTATGCGATGCAGATAAAACAACACCTGCATCGGCTCGCAAACTTCGCGTCAAATAGGCTACCGCGGGTGTTGGCACTGGTCCGACAAGAAGCACATTCATACCTTGTGCGGTTAACCCTGCACATAATGCTGATTCAATCATATAACCAGAAAGCCGTGTATCTTTGCCGATCAAAATCTGTGGTTTATGTTTTAAATGCTTGGTCAGCACATGTCCTGCAGCACGACCCAGACGCAGTGCAAACTCCGCTGTCATAGGCTCAGTATTGACTGCTCCACGAACACCATCAGTGCCAAAATATTTACGCATTATAAATCTCCTGCCGAATGCTTAGGTGCTTGAACATCACTATAAATATCAACATTGGTTATACTTCGGTTAACTTCCACGGCATTGCTGTATATTTCTTGAGGTACAGGCACAATCGATTCTTTCTTGGGTTTCTCCTGCTCGCCTACAATCTCAGTATTGATGACTTCCTCTTGCTGTAAGGCTTCTGGCACAGGAACAATAGATAATTTTTCTTCAACCACACCACCTGTTTCTTGTTGCAACTCTTCTTGTGCCTTCTTTTCTTCTAACTCTTGCCTGGGTGGTGTCCAAACCAACTCGCCACGAACTCTAATTTTGATGTCTTTCTTCAATAAATGAATGCCCTTTTCACTCAGTGGGACAACATCTGTTTCCACATCAAAAACACCCTCTTTCAAATCCAAACGGACTGCAGATGTCTCAATCTTATTTAATGTACTGACCCATACTTCAGGGCCAGAAAGTTCAACGGCCGAAGGTGTTATCACCACATACTCAGCATTCCAACCTTGCGGCAAATCAAAGCTAGGTTCTATAGTTATCGTACGTTTTACAATATGGTCCACTTGAAGTTGTACGCTAGCAGGTTGAATTTTCTCAACTTTGAGACCAACAGGTAAGTCAATGGTTTCAATATCTAAAGCCTGCTCAATCACCCCTGGCATATTAAGTGTAGATGCATCTACGGAAACAAAAAGGTCACTGGCTTCCAGTGAGTTCAACTGGGCTTGCAAGCCCGAAACTGTAATACTTACTTGATCCGGCAAATCATTTACAATCACCATGTCTGTTGGCACATCACGTACTTGCAAGGCAACATCCATACGCACAGAACCCATACCTTGTCCGTGGACTTGTACCCATAAAACAATCGCAATTAAGATTGACCAAAAAGGAATACCTAAGCGGTGGAGTAGGTTCATGATTTAGTCCCTCCACCCAAACGCATACTTGCTAAACGCAAGGCTAATGTTTTACGTAAGTCATCCGCTGTTAACGCTCCGCTCATCTCACCATTTTCAACCAAATGCACATCACCCCGCTCTTCAGAAACTACCAAAACAAGTGCATCATTTTCTTCTGATAAACCAATGGCAGCGCGATGGCGCGTTCCATAAGCACCTTGTACATACTTGGATTTCGCTAGAGGAAGCAATACACGCGCAGCTCTAATTTCAGGTAAACCTTCGCTATTCAACGCAACAATCAAAGCACCATCATGCAAAGGTGTTGCTGGGCAGAACAAGGTAAGCATCAAATCAGCATTCACATCTGCATGAATTTTTACACCACTCTCATCCAAATGTTTAAGGCCTGTTTCACGTTCAAAAACAATTAATGCTCCCCAACGTTTTTCAATCAGTTGGTTACTCGCATTCACCACTTCAGCAATAAGTTTTTCCTGCGGCTCCACAACCGTAGCCAATGGGTTTAAAGCAACACGCATCAAACCTTTACGAATTTCCGCTTGAAAAAGCACAACCAAAATCACAATAAAAACAGCAAATACTTGATTGAAAATCCACTCTACAGTTAATAGACCAAATGTACGGGCTATCTCATACAGCACCAACATAATGACCAGCCCAATCAACATTTGCTCAGCATGCGTGCCACGGATTAATCGCAAAACATAATAAACAACCAATGCAACAATGCTAATATCAATCAAATCAATAAAAGTAAGCTGTAGACTATCCCAAAACATCACACGCCTCCTTGCTTGAGGAGGTTATTTTCATGTCCGCCAACTGTGATGCAATATGTGTTGTTTTTTGGTGTATTGCACAATCATGAACACGAATCATGTCTGCACCACAAAAAATGCCAATGCCTGATGCAACGGCTGTTTCAACTTCACGTTGTGTGACATCTGCACCCGTGATTGCTGCTAAAAATGATTTGCGTGAAGCCCCCAGCAATACAGGCATATCAAAACATGTTTTAATTTTATCAAGGTTAGCGATAAGCGTTAAATTATCTGCCAAACGTTTACCAAAGCCAATGCCAGGGTCGAGTATGATTGAAGATGTCTGAATACCTGCTGCAACACAAGCTTCAATACGCTGTTCGAAAAAGTTTAAAACATCTGACAACACATTATCGTAGTGTGGACTTTCTTGCATGGTTTGTGGTGTGCCTTGCATATGCATCAGACAAACATCAACACCCGTTTGTGCCACGACATCAACACTATTTTCATCAAATTGCAATGCACTCACATCATTAACAATACTTGCTCCTGCTGCAACAGCTTGAGACATAACCTCTGCTTTCATTGTATCTACAGAAACAACAACACCTTTCTCACTCAAAGTTTGGATAATAGGAATAACACGCTCTAGTTCTTGGTTCACAGACACTGGTTTTGCATTGGGCCGTGTTGATTCACCACCTACATCAATCAAACCTGCGCCTGCGCCCAACATCTCACCTGCTCGAGTTAACAAAGCATCTACATCAAGCTTTGTTGAACCATCAGAAAATGAATCTGGTGTGCAATTTAAAACACCCATCAACCACGCTGGTTGATGCTTTTGCCGAATCCATGGTGACAAGTTTAGCCCTCTTGCCCAGTCCCTTTATCTGAAACCTGACCATCTTCCTTACTGTCTTCATCCATAACCACAGATTCCCCATCATCTTCGCCTGTTTTAGGCACATGATTTGAATCATCTTTACGTGTAATTTTTTCGCCGCGTAACAAAGCAGTTACTTCTTTACCTGAAAGAGTTTCATACTCAAGCAAAGCTTGCGCAATAGTTTCTAACTCATCACGGTGTTCAGTCAGAATAAAGCGCGCTTTTTCTTCAGCAATATCAACAAAGGCACGAACTTCTTCATCAATAAGCTGTGATGTATTGTCAGAAATATGTTTGCTTTGTGTAACAGAACGTCCCAAAAATACTTCTTCCTCATTTTCTGAGAAACGCAAACGACCCAACTTATCACTAAAGCCGTATTCCGTGACCATAGCTTTAGCAATTTTAGTCGCCTGTTGAATATCATGTCCTGCACCAGTTGTAATATTTTCTTTACCAAATACCAACTCTTCAGCCATTCGTCCACCAAACAGTGAAGCCAAACGAGATTCCAACTCAATACGACTTTGACTCAACCTATCGCGTTCAGGCAAGTTCATCGTCACGCCCAACGCTCTACCGCGTGGAATAATCGTCACTTTATGCAGCGGGTCATGCTTAGGACTATGAATACCCACCAAGGCATGTCCTGCCTCATGGTAAGCAGTGAGTGCTTTTTCTTCATCTGTCATCACCATAGAACGGCGCTCTGCACCCATCATCACTTTATCTTTGGATTCTTCAAAATCTTGGTTAGTCACTTTATCACGGTTATAGCGTGCAGCGTTTAATGCCGCTTCATTCACAAGGTTAGCTAAATCTGCACCTGAAAATCCAGGAGTACCACGTGCCAAAGCTTTCACGTCAACATCTGAAGACAAAGGTACTTTCTTCATATGCACTTTCAAAATTGCAATTCGACCAGGCATGTCAGGGTTACCCACCGTCACTTGACGGTCAAAACGGCCAGGACGAAGCAACGCAGGGTCAAGCACATCAGGTCGGTTGGTTGCAGCTACTAAAATAACACCTTCATTGGCTTCAAAACCATCCATTTCTACAAGCAGTTGGTTTAATGTTTGCTCACGCTCATCATTACCGCCACCAAGGCCTGCACCACGGTGCCTACCCATGGCATCGATTTCATCTACAAAAATAATGCATGGTGCTTGTTTTTTCGCTTGTTCAAACATATCACGTACACGGGATGCACCCACACCCACAAACATTTCTACAAAATCAGAGCCTGAAATAGAATAAAAAGGCACTTCAGCTTCGCCTGCAATCGCACGGCCAAGCAATGTTTTACCCGTACCCGGAGGGCCTACAAGCAAAATACCTTTAGGGATTTTACCACCCAAACGGGTGAATTTTGAAGGGTCTCGCAAAAACTCAATCACTTCTGTCACTTCTTGTTTGGCTTCATCGCAGCCTGCAACATCATCAAAGGTCACTCTGTCTTTATGTTCTGTAAGCAATTTAGCTTTGGATTTACCAAAACCCATCGCTCCGCCTTTGCCACCGCCTTGCATTTGGCGCATAAAGAAAATCCATACCCCAATCAAAAGCAGCATAGGGAACCATGAAATTAAAATTGTAAGGAAGATTGATTCTTCTCTGTGGCTCGCAGTCACTTCCACTTTAGCATCAATCAAACGCTGCACCAAACCTGGATCATCGGGAAGTTCCAGCTCAAAACGTGTAACATTACCTGATGCATCACGGTAGTGCCCCACGGCTTGCTTATCTTGGATAGTCACTTCATCAACCACGCCTTGATTTACCTTCTCGATAAAGGCTGTGTAACTCATGGCTTGTGACTTACCACCCATAGGGCCGCTAAACATATTAAATATGCTCATCATCGTCATACCAATTACAATCCATAATAATAAATTCTTACTCATACTTAACCTCTGTCTAAGTTAATTAGCTATCTTCAAAAACTACTTTACTACCTTGGCAAAGGCATAAATACTCACCTTGGCGATACAAACAACAACCTGACAAACTTACCCAGCCTCGTGCGCCGTGTTGCTGCCACTGGTCAATCGCTACAAAATGTCTTCTGCCAAGCACCTTACCATCGGCAAAAAGAATTCCTAACATTTTTTGCAACAGGTGCACTTGCACAGGTTTTTGTTGTTGCTGCCACTGCAGCCAATTCACCTTACAAAAATCAGCCTCACAAGTGTCTACACGCACAATATCCACGTGATCCACCAACGCGTTAATCATACGATTTAGCCGAGTGGCCTGCACCTGAATGCGTAGAAACAATAATTCTGAATGAACATTATAATCTAACATCTTAGGTAACAATTTATGCCGAATTTTATTCCGCCAAAGGTTGCAATCCTTATTGCTAGGGTCTTCTAACCAGCCCACACCTTGCTGTCTAAGGTAGTCTTGCAGTTCTTTTTTGTCCGTTTGCAACAGCGGACGCCAAAGGTGAAGCTCGCCCTGTTGTCTATACGCAAGCATACCTTGGCATCCTGCAACACCTGCACCTTGCAAAAGTCGCATACATACGGTCTCAGCTTGGTCACCCTTATGATGACCAAGTGCTAAATCAAAACAGTCTGTTTCTTCTGCCAACTCAGCAAATGCTGCGTAACGAAAACGTCGAGATTCTGCTTCCATATTTTGTTCGGGCTTCCTTAAGCGCTTGGTAAAAAAAGGAATACCCCAGCCTTCCGCCAGCATTTGCAGTTGTTTGGCCTGATCTGCGCTTCCAACTGACCATGCATGATCAATATGCCATGCCAAAACATCAAAACCTTTCGTTTTAAGTGCAAGCAAGAGAGCCGTAGAGTCTATGCCACCTGACCATGCAATAGCTAAACGCTTCGGTTGTTTACGTGTATTAGGCCAAGACAACATGAGTTTACATACCTCAGTATTCACCCCCAGCGCGGTAAACCCTCATGATAAATCCGGTTGGCAACCACACTGCCTTCATCCAATAGCTCATACATTTCAGTATCCATGCCTGCCAATGATGGCCGTCCAGCACGCACAAAAATGTAAACCCGTTCTTTTTCGCCGCGCGGGCGCACACAGATGACCTTTAAACCTTTAGGCGGTATTCGATAATCCGGCAAAACACTCTCGGCATCCCCTTGAGAAGGGTGAAATTCTTTAACTACCGATTTATTACGCATGGATGAAACAAACTCATTTAATGCCTGTGATGTTAAAGCAAAACCACTATTGTGTAACACGTATTCTGCATGTCCCGTACCACTTTCAAGCTTATCCACACGAATTCCACCAAGCGGAAGCTTGCGTAACTTTTGTTCCCTATACGTTATAAGTCGACCTATACCGACATCCCTTGCAACACCTGCATCAGCCTGAGAAACAGACAAGCTAAATGCCAGTGTAAACGAACCTAAATCTTTGTTTTCATGGCGAACAAAGTCCCAATTTCCTAACAGTGCTACACACATAGATAGCGCAGGCATATTTTGTACATCACGGTCATCTGAAACATTCACATACCAGTCTCTCATCTGCGTTTTAAGCGCACCACCAATATGCACAAGTTCGCGAATACTGCCCCGCAAATAACATCCAGATGCAGAAACTTGATCAAGAAACACATTATCCTGACCATCAATGATCTTGACAATACCTGGTAAAAAATATTTATGTAGAAATGCTACCCTATCATTCACCATAAGCGTCATACCTGATAAATAATCAGACCACTCAATGCGCAAGCACCCTTGTTTGGTTGCCAAAGCACTTCCGCTATGCAGTGAACACTGTGTATCCACCTGAAAGTAGACCAAGTCACCATCTTCATAAGCTTTCCTCATCAGCTTGGTTGCCTCAGCGCCACGTTGATCTTTAGTGATGACGGATGTTTTATTCATCCAAAGTGATTCTTGTTTTCGCCGTTCACCTTCAACTTTTACATCTTCCTCAAAAACACGGAAAGCGTTAAGCACCACATCACCTTGCAACCAAGGTGTACCTGTTGGTTTTGCTTTTTTTCCTTTACCCGCTTCTTCCCGCTCTGCGAGAAGCCAGCCTGCAACAGGGTGCTCACCTTTGGCGGACTCAAGCAACTTCACCACTGCTACAGGTAATTTTTCAGGTCGAGCAATCAAGGTGTCTAGTTTTTTTGCATTTTGAACCCATTGCATCCAAACACCCTGCTTGGTTTTTTGTGCCAGTGTCCACAAAGAAAGTCTTGTCCAGCTGCGCTTGAGCATATGTTCACCCATGCGATCCTTAGCTACCAGAGCAAGAATACCTGCCTCATTTCGCACCCCTACTTTTTCGCGCATATCACGCATTCTCGGCACCAAATCAGGGTCTAGTCCATATGCAGAAATAACGGATGGTGCATCAGCAAGCAAGTTGGCATCGGGCTGTTGGTATAAAAATGCCATTGGTGTTGCGGGGATAATCATGGTTTCATAGGTGGCAATGCGGGTCATTTCCACAGCACCATCAATATGATTTTTTAAGAACGCGCGTAGAGCCCAGTCATAAACACCCCCCAATACAGACACCATGATTCTATCATTATGCAAGGCATATTTATTTGAAAGTTGTCCAATCGCTTGACGGATAAGTCGCAACATAAAAACATTAACCGCAGGCACCCAAGGTGCTGAGTCTAACTTATCCTGCTCCCAAGCTTGTTCCCACATACCATTCAAAATATTAAGCAATGCAATCCCACCATGCTCATCAGCACACCAATGATGCAATAGCGTCGTTGGCAGGTGAGGATGTAGTGATGCTAAATGTTTAAACATTGCTCTTGAAACGGGTGTCATTTTTGGCAATTGGTGCGCTGATACACGAATACCATCAATCATGTATTTTACTGAATATTCATGCAAATATCGCGCTGCATTGGTAAAGATCAAGGTTAATTCTGGCTCAATCGCATACGGCACATACTCGCGCGCATCTTCGCCCGGAACACACAAAGGCAATCGCCGTGCATCCACGCGACAACGTTTGGCGGCACTTTCACCTTGCATAAGAATTGGGCGATACCAACTCCAACGGTATTCGAAATAATCAGGTGATAACATGCCAAACACTCCTTAAAATTGTTACAAAACCACAATATATTGCTAGGTTACGCCACAAGGATTGATAAAATAAAGGTAAATTGCAATGTTTACTGTCAAACAACAGGGTCGCAAACCATTGAAAACCATAACCATACTGTATTTTTTATTACTTGGCATACCAAGCATATCTTATGCCGAAAGCACACAAAGCAGCAACAACCTACTGGTTACCCTTCCACCATTGGCAGGACTTGTTTCATGGTTAGCACCCCAAATAAACGTGCAATGTTTATTACCCAACAATGCTGACCCTCATCATTTTCAACTCAAACCCAAACAAATCAATGCACTACAAAAGACTAAATTACTTGTCCGCTCGCTCCCCGATGATAAGCATTGGTCCAGCTTGAACATCGCAAAAAATACATTTTCCTTATGGGATACACAAAAAAACACTACCGCTACTGCAACACATGCGTGGTTAAACCCTAAGCAAGTTCAGCAAAGCCTTCCTGAGCTTGGCAAAAAACTGCAAAAAACTTTCCCTAAATATAAAAATGATATTCAACAACAACTTCATCAAGCTGAAAAACAAGCAACAAACGTATGGCAGCAGTGGCAGCAATTGATCCAAAATACTAAACTCAAACAGTATGGTGTCATTATGCAGCATCCCTCTTGGAAGGGTATGTTTGAGGCTTTAGGCGTGCCTGTCCGATTTGTGCTTGAATCAGAACAACATGGGCAAGAATACGGCCCGAGAAAACTTGAAAAAGCACTGCATATTTTAGAGCAATTTCCGCAAACTATTTTAATTGCAGACAGCAAGCACAGCAACCGGGCCTTAACTTGGTTAAACAAAGGACAAAAGCATCGCATCATCAAGCTTGATGCTCTGGGTCAATGTGGCGATTCTTGGTTAACATTAATGCAAAAGAACATGCAACAACTCAACGATTTAAAGGCAAATACGCCATGACAGCACCTGTGGCCCATTTATCGCACATTCGCTTTGGTTCTCCAAAAAAACCTATCCTCGACCACCTATCCTTGGAAGTCGAAGCAGGACATTTCATGGGTATCATTGGCCCCAACGGTGCAGGCAAAAGCACCTTGTTAAGCATTATTGCTGGGTTAACCAAACCCGACGCAGGACATATTGATTTATTTGGACGCTGTTTAAATCGTAAAACGCGTCAAACACTCCAGCAAGACTTAGGTTATCTACATCAAAGCCAAGGTACACAACCCGATATCCCCTTGCGTGTGTATGATGTGGTTGCTATGGGTTTAAGCAGCTACCACACTTCTTTATTTACTCGTTTCTTGCGCAACAAACAACATGAAAAGGATATGATTTGCCATGCCTTAGACTTGGTGGAAATGACCAACCATCAATACGCTGACTTCCGTAACTTATCAGGTGGGCAACAGCAACGCGTTCGTTTGGCAAGAGCTTTGGTGCGTCAACCCAAATTATTATTACTCGATGAACCCTCTGCTGCTTTAGACAGCCGTCATCAAGAGAAGTTGTATCAACTTTTACGCAAGCTTTGCGATGAAAAAGGCATGACTGTGCTTATGGTTGAGCATGATATTGCAGCCATCACATCTTATGTAGATTCTGTGGCATGTTTGAATAAAAATATCCATTACCATGCAAAAAAGGGAGACACCATTCCCGATGAAGTGTGGCGCGAGATGTATGGTGATCATGTTAATATCGTTGCTCATGATGCCAGTTGTATAGGCTGTGCTCCTGTGAAACACAATGTTCAAGAAGGCCATCATCATGATTGATTTTTTTAATGCCTTTTTTAACAGCCCTGTGATGGCAGGTGCGCTATTCCCTGCTCTTTTAATTGCCGTTGTCACCTCATCCATGTCCATGATGGTCTTGGCTCATCGTTTATCTTTCTTAACCGTAGGTGTTTCTCATGCGTCACTGGCAGGGCTTGGTCTTGCCGTCACCCTAAGCTTACCTTTACTACCCACTGCTGCGATTACAGCTGTAACCATCGCGCTACTATTAGCACTGCTGCCTAAGCGCCAAGGCATCAATGAAGACACGGGTACGGGCGTATTATTTGCGGGTAGCATGGCGTTGGGTGTGATTCTCATTTCCACTGCCAACAGTTACGAAGTGGACTTATTTAGTTTGTTGTTTGGTAATATTTTAACTGTTTCTGAGCAGGATAAAGTGTGGATAAGCTGGGGCAGTGGTTTTGTTTTATTGAGTCTTATGCTTTGGGCAAGAAGCTGGTGGAGCATGGCATTTGATATGGTCACTGCAGAGGCATCGGGCATAGCCACATCTAAACTGCGATTAATACTCTATGCTATCGTTGGTTTAACCGTAGTCATGTGCGTCAAACTTGCAGGCATTGTGCTCACCACAGGTTTATTGGTCTTACCCGCCGCATGTGCGTGGTTTTGGGGTCGTTCCATGTTCAGCTTATGGGCATTAAGCCTGTCTTTTTCGCTTGCTGGCACATTAGGTGGGTTGATGTGGTCATATCAATACGATTGGCCATCGGGTGCAGCGATTATTGTAATATTATGCGTCTTATTTGTATTAAGTTGGTTTAGCTCTTGGGCAAAGCAACATATTTTCGAGGTTTAGGATATGACATTCAACTATATCAAGGCAATTGAATCTGCAAAAGTGTATGATGTTGCTATCAAAACACCCTTGGTTGCAGCACCAAAACTCAGCCAACGTCTCAACAATCGTATCGCTTTCAAACGCGAAGATTTACAGCCTGTGTTTTCATTTAAGCTTCGTGGCGCATACAATAAAATCGTTAATTTAAGCGAAGAAGACAAAGCCAAAGGTGTGATTTGCGCATCTGCGGGTAACCATGCCCAAGGCGTTGCTATGAGTGCTGCCAAGCTTGGTATCGAAGCAATCATTGTTATGCCAGAGACCACACCCGATATCAAAGTGAATGCTGTTGTCGCTATGGGTGCGAATGTGGTATTGATTGGTGATTCTTACTCTGATGCTTTAGCCCATGCTGAAGTATTGTGTGATGAAAGTGGCTACACTTTTATCCACCCTTACGACAATGAATTGGTCATTGCTGGGCAAGGCACAGTCGCCAAAGAATTATTGGCTCAAACCGATAGCCCCTTAGATGTGGTATTTATTCCTATCGGTGGCGGTGGCTTGGCATCAGGTATGGCATTGTATATCAAAGCTTTATCGCCCAACACCAAAGTCATTGGTGTTGAGCCTGTGGACTCGGCTGCCATGTTTGAATCCATAAAAGCGAATCAATTGGTCACTTTAGACCAAGTGGGCATCTTTGCTGACGGTGTGGCGGTGAAACGTGTAGGCGACCTCACCTTTGATTTATGCAAACAACACTTGGATGAAATCATCTTGGTCGATACGGACGAAACATGTGCAGCCATCAAAGATATTTACGATGAAATCCGCGCTATTGTTGAGCCTGCGGGCGCATTGGCATTGGCAGCCCTTAAAAAATATGTGAAGCGTGAAGGTTTTACAGGGCAAAATATGGTGACTGTCAACAGTGGCGCAAACATGAACTTTGACCGCCTGCGTCATGTCTCCGAACGCTCAGAATTGGGCGAACGCAGAGAAGCATTGTTTACCGTAGAAATCCCAGAAAAAGCAGGTTCATTCTTGGATTTCTGCAATCATTTGGGTGCATACAATGTCACCGAATTTAACTATCGCATGTGCAGCCGCAATAAAGCTTATGTGTATGTGGGTGTTGCCATCAAGCATGGTTCACAAGCTGAGAAAATCACCAACGAACTTAGCGAATTGGGCTACAACATCGTAAGTCTCATGGATAATGAAGCTGCGAAACTACATCTGAGACATTTAGTGGGCGGCAAATCTGTGGATGTGCATGATGAGCATTTATATCGCTTTGAATTTCCAGAACGCCCACGCGCATTGCTTGATTTTTTAACCAAGCTTGCAGGTCGTTGGAATATATCCCTATTCCATTATCGTAATCATGGCGCTGCATTTGGTCGCGTCTTGGTTGGTTTTGAAGTGCCCAACAGTGATTTGGCTGAATTTCAGGCTTTCCTTGATGATGTGGGTTACACCTATGTGGATGAAAGCGATAATCAGGCACTCAAGCTATTCTTATAATGTTTCAATATCTTATGATGGTAATCCATATATTCACCACGAAGCACACGAAGAAACGAAGAGAGAGAATAAAACAAGCATTGTCATTCCCGCGAAGGCGGGAATTCATATTTTCAACACGAAGAAACAAAGAGAGCGAACAAAAAAAATCATCCTTCCCGCGCCACCCCAGGGTGTACTCTCTGCCTTTGCCATTCACCTCAAGGTGGGAATCCATATATTCACCACCATACAAAAAAAATCGTCATTCCCGCGAAGGCGGGAATCCATATTCTCACCACGAAGCACACGAAGAAACAAAGAGAACGAATAAAAAAGTAGCGTCATTCCCGCGCCACCCCAGGGTGTACTCTCTGCCTTTGGCATTCACCTTAAAGCAAGAATCTACATCATGGATTCCCGCCTACGCGGGAATGACAACAAGGTATAATCATGCCTAATCTGGTCTGGGAGCAACAGCATGTTTGGCATCCCTATGCCTCCATGCCCAACCCCAACCCTGTGTATCAAGTCACATCGGCTGATGGTGTTTATCTAACACTAAAAGATGGCCGAAAAGTGATAGATGGTATGAGCTCATGGTGGTCTGCGATTCATGGATACAATGTACCAGAGCTGAATACTGCCATTGAAAAGCAGCTAAAAGATATGGCGCATGTGATGTTTGGCGGTTTAACCCATCAACCTGCGATTGATTTGGCAGAAACACTTATCGACATCACCCCCAGCAATTTAGAGCATATATTTTTTGCTGATTCAGGTTCAGTCGCCGTGGAAGTTGCGCTTAAAATGGCATTGCAATATCAGACAGGGCTGAAAAAAGACCATAAAAATAAGTTCTTGAGCCTCACCAACGCTTATCACGGCGATACCTTTGCCGCCATGAGCGTATGCGACCCAAATAACAGTATGCACCACCTCTACAAAGGTTTGTTACCCACCCATCATTTCGTTGCCCCTGATATTCAAGCCTTGCGTGAAGCATTTAAGACGCATCACCATGAGCTTGCCGCCATGATTGTGGAGCCTATGGTGCAGGGTGCGGGTGGTATGCTGTTTTACCCTGCCGAGGTGTTACAAGAAATCCGCAAGCTTTGTGATGAGAATGATGTATTGCTGATTGCCGATGAAATCGCTACGGGATTTGGGCGCACAGGCAAACTGTTTGCTTGTGAACACGCAGATATTCAGCCTGATATACTTTGCCTCGGCAAAGCGTTAACGGGCGGTTATCTAACACTTGCTGCCGTACTCACCGACCCTAAAATCAGCCAAGGCATTCAAAAAGAAGGCAACATCTTGATGCACGGGCCAACATTTATGGCAAATCCACTGGCATGTGCTGTTGCCAAAGCGTCTATCAACTTACTATTGGAATCACCTTGGCAAACGCGTGTCTCCAACATCGAAAGCCAACTCCAAGAAGGTTTAGCACCCTGTTTGCAATCGAATAAAGTCGCTGATGTGCGCATCATGGGCGCAATCGGTGTGGTGGAAATGAAAGAAGCGATTGATATTCCCGCCGTACAAACCAAATTGTTAGAAAATGGCGTATGGCTACGCCCCTTTGGTAAACTTTTATATACCATGCCACCTTTTATCTGCTCGGATAAACATATCCAACACATCACCCAAACCATGCAATCAGTTTGACAGCAATAACTTTTCAACCCACTATAGCCTATTGACCAATGTCTCTATGGAGGGTTCTCACGGTCAGTATTTTAAGCATCAAAACGGAGAAAAAATGAAATTTCTAATAACACTTCTAGCACTAATCCCCATATATTCATTAAGTACCCCATGTTTTGCAGATATATCTTCAAATGAGTATGCCAAGTGCTCTTCTATTAAAGGGGATTTATCCAGACTAGATTGCTTCGATAAGCTTGCAAAAAAGAAGAAATTAAATAAACCCCATACTCTAATATCAAATGTTAAGGGAAAGGGTAAGTGGGCTGTGAGCGTAAAGCAAAACCCTATTGATGATTCTAAAAGTGTAACCCTACTCTTAGATGCAGAGTCTGGAGAATCAAAATGGGGGAAAAAAGTGTACCTCGTAATTCGGTGTAACAGTAATAAAACAGAAATGTATATAAGTTGGCAAGATTATCTTGGTAATAAAGCAAATGTCTTGACACGAGTTGGCACTAATAAAGCCAGAACTAAGGAATGGTCATTATCAACCAATAGTCAATCAACATTCTATCCAAAAGGTACAATTAGCTTCATAAAAAAAATGATGACAGCAAATAAACTATTAGCTCAAGTCACCCCATATAATGAAAATCCAACAACAGCAATATTTGATACGAAAGGATTGGTTAATGCGATAAAACCTCTCCGAGAAACATGCCACTGGTAACTTTAATTCTGAGGTCGAAATCAAAGCAAGGCTTACCCTTACCCCCCCCTGCTATAGCTGTACCGAAAAAATATGCTAAAAAAGGGATAAAGCAAAATTTACTTATTTTGCGCCCGATTTAGCATGTTGATTTCGGGATATGCAGCTATTTAGGGCGAATTTTTTGCTTCGTTTTTTTGTTCGTACAAAAAATGAAGAATACTCCAAGAAATTCTGGGGACACAATACTAATTCTGATAATTCTGGGGACACAATACTTAATTCTTTAGATATATTGCGTATTACCATCCCTTGACCAAACGTACCCTTTAACGTACGCTTAACCTTTGAGGTGAATGATGACGATTTTAAATGCCACAGAAGCAAGGTCAAAGCTTTATACATTGATTGATGAAACCAAAGAAACCCATCAGCCTATTGTGATTACAGGCAAACGAGGCAATGCGGTTTTGCTATCCGAAGAAGACTGGAATGCCATCTCTGAAACCCTTCACCTGCTATCCATACCTGATATGCGAGAGTCTATCAAGGAAGGTATGGCGCAAGATATAAAAACATGCGCCACGGATATTGATTGGTGAGTTGGGCGCTGGTTTATACAAAACAAGCCCAAAAAGATGCCAAAAAGATAGCTGCATCAGGCTTAAAACCCAAAGCCAAGGCTTTGCTTGAAACCATACAAGAGAATCCTTTTCAAAATCCGCCACCCTTTGAAAAGCTGGTGGGCGATTTATCTGGTGCATATTCAAGAAGAATCAATATTCAACATCGGTTGGTGTATCAAGTTTATAAACATGAACGCACCATAAAAGTTATCCGCATGTGGACACACTATGCATAAAGAACAGAAGCCTTACTCACATTTGACATCAACCCTTTATCTACCCACGATACACAGCCATCAACCCTTGGAGCAAACATGGCATACCCGATTGAACAAAAATTAGTCATCGCTGTCTCATCCAGCGCATTGTTTGACTTAACCGAATCGGACAAAGTCTTTCG
>JALUNK010000014.1 GCA_027055255.1 Ghiorsea sp. | reverse complement strand
TCAAACTCCTCGCCTTAGTCATGATATGCCATAAATGGTGGGCTCACTAGGACTCGAACCTAGAACCAACCGGTTATGAGCCGGTTGCGCTAACCAGTTGCGCCATGAGCCCGTATTATAATAATCTATAACAATGTTGTGGCAATGTCACAGAGTGCGCACGATAGTTGCAACAATTAGTCTAGGCAAGGGGAAGCAATCAAAGTGAAAAATACAGTGAGCTGCCTACTGATTTTAGGCTGTGGATATGTCGGTCAAAAGCTGGGTGGAAACTGCATGTGCCAAGGCATCAAAGTTAAAGCCACAGTGCGCAATCAAGAAGCAGCAGATAAGCTTCTGCAACAAGGTTTTGATGTTGTGGTCAATGCAAACCCTGCGCTTTTGGATGCTAAATGGTTAGCCGATTGCGATGCTGTTTTAGATTCTATTCCTCTAAGCTATGATGAAAAAAGGCAACCCTTTGAAACCCAATCATTTTGGGTTCAGCCATTAGTTAAAAAGCTACCTTCATTAAAATGGGCAGGCTATTTGTCTGCGACTAGCGTGTATGCGGATAGTGGTGGTAATTGGATTGATGAGGCTTCAACGAATTTTTCCACAAGCCCGCGTGGTGTGCTACGCCTAAAAGCTGAACAGGTTTGGTTAAATTCTGCTGCATCTGCTGAAGTGTTTCGTTTGGCTGGCATTTATGGTGATGAACGCAATATCGTGAGTAAACTGATGGCTGGGAATTATAAAACCGTGGCTTGGCAGCCTGCCCATTATTCCAACCGCATTCATGTGGATGATATTGTGGCAACCCTTTTAGCCTCCATGCAAAAGCCAGAAGCAAATCGCATCATCAACTTATCCGATGATGCGCCTTGCTCGCATAAAGATTACGTATACCAGCTTTCAGAAATGATTGGTGCGCCTACCCCCATCGCTCTCTCGCCCGAACAAGCAAAAAAAGAAATGAGCGCAGCATACTTGGATTTTTTTAGAGACAATAAACGTATCTCCAACCAGAAGTTACACCAATTATTGCTTCCCAAGCTTAAATACCCGAGTTTTCGTGATGCTTTCCAATCAACAACCACAAAGGATAAACCATGAGCTTCAATGAAAAAGCAGCGCAACTCCTAGATTATATCAGCCGAGCAGGGGCAAAACATGCCGATGCCATTGCCGTCAATAGCGTGGATGAATCCATTCATGTGCGCCATGGCAAAGTCGAAAGCATTGAAGCAGAACGCGCGCAAGGCATAGGTTTGCGAGGATTTGTGGAAACCAACAAAGGTTTGGCTTTTGCATCCGCAAGCTCATCTGATTTGTCCGATAGCGGCTTACAAGCTTTAGCAAAGCAAGTGGTCAACATGGCAAAAATATCAGAGCCTGACCCAGACGTGGTGCCGCCTGTTGGCGCAAACCATCCCAGCGCTTCAGCCATTCAAACATGGCAAGATACGCATCCACATATCGCTCATGGTTGGAGCACAGAAGCTGCCAAAGAAGCAGCCCTACAATGCGAAAATATTGCAACACATTTTGATGCGCAAATCCAAAACAGTGAAGGGGCAACGGCAGGTTTTGGTGACCATGAAAAGGTATATGCCAACAGCGATGGATTTATTGCAGAAAATTATACGTCTTCCGCCTCATTGTCTGTATCCGTGATTGCGGGCAAAGATGAAAATATGCAACGTGATTATGCATGGGACTCTGCTTTTGCGGCAAAAGATTTGCGCTCACCACAAAGCATTGGTGAAGAGGCAGCACGTAGAACTGCGTCCCGATTAGGTAGCAAAGTGATTCCTAGCCGTACTTGCCCTGTTGTCTTTGAACCGCGCATAGCCACGTCAATTTTGGGACATTTATTGTCTGCGATTAATGGGCGTGCTGTGCTACAAAAACGAACATTCTTGGGTGGTGCTGTTGGTGAATCTTTGTTTCCAAGTTTTGTGAATATACAAGAAGACCCAAACCATAAACTGGGCATGGCCAACCGTTTATTTGATGGCGAAGGCACAATATGCCAAGCCAAAAACATCATTGAGAATGGTAAACTTACAGGCTTTTTAACCGATAGGTATGCCGCCAAACGCTTAAACATTGAAGAAACAGGCAATGCCAGCCGTGGGCTAACGGGTGATATTGGCATTGGCACGTCCAACATCATTCTTCATGCGGGAGATATGAGCCAAGACGATATTCTCCATGATATTCAAGATGGTTTCTTGGTTACAGAGCTAATGGGGTTTGGTATCAACGGTGTTACGGGTGATTATTCGCGTGGTGCGGCTGGTTTTTTAATTGAGAATGGAAAAATTGCGCAACCTGTTCAAGAAGTCACCATTGCAGGTAACCTCAAAGATATGTTTGCCAACATCAGTCATCTTGGCAATGATGTGACTTGGCTTGGTAGCCGTGCAGTTCCCAGCATAGCTATTTCAAACATGACCATTGCAGGGCAATAAAACAGTTCTAAGCAAACATATATGATGTTTATTTTGGAGCGAATAAAGGCAAAAATAAAGGGTGGAGCCGCAGTTTGCTTATTGCAAATGAGGACTTTACACTTCATTTTTAACGCATATGCAGCCCAAAAGAAGCATCATACAAAACAAAAAGGCGGGATAAGATGACAATAAATGTTTACGGCGTAGGCAACGCCATCATGGATTTACAAGTACAATGCGACGATGCATTTTTAGAAGAAAACGGTATTGAAAAAGGTATCATGACCTTAACCAGCGCAGACGATCAGCAGAAGATTTTGGCTGCACTGAAAAAGCATAAAGTTCACACTTGCTCTGGTGGCTCAGCCGCCAATACGATTGTTGGCATTGCTGACATGGGTGGCAAGGTTGCTTATTGTGGGAAAACGGGGTCAGATAATTTCGGGCTTCAATATGCCACTGAACTACAAGATTTGGGCATTCATTTTGGTGCGAAATCAAGTAATGAAACTACAGGTACATGCGTTGTTTTGATTACTCCCGATGCCCAACGCACCATGCTTACCAACCTTGGCGTATCGGCTACTTTGTCCGCGTCAGATATTGATGAAGATGCCATTGCCAAAGCTGACTATATTTATGTTGAAGGTTATTTGTTTGCCGGCGAATCCACCAAAGAGGCAGCCCTTCATGCCATCGATGTTGCCAATCAATGTGACACCAAAATCGCACTCACTATTTCCGACCCATTCTTGATTGATATTTGCCGTGATGATTTTAAATACCTTATTGAAGGGCCTGTTGATTTGTTATTCTGTAATGAAGATGAGGCTGCTGCGCTGACAGGCGAAGATGACCCCATTCATGCTGCACATGCTATCCATAAAACATGTGATAATGTAGCGCTTACTTTGGGCAAAAATGGTTCTATTATTATGCATCAAGGCGAAGCCATTGCCATTGAAGGTGTTGCTGTAAAGGCTGTGGATACAACAGGTGCAGGTGACATGTATGCCGCAGGCGTACTTTATGGCATCACCAACGGTTTAACATGGCAACAAGCAGGACATTTGGGCAGCCATGCCGCATCCAAAATTGTCAGCCAGTTTGGAGCGCGTTTACCTGCACCGCTTAGCCAAAAAGAAATTTCGGATTTAATTACGCTATAGTGCAAACGTTCTCTTGGGCTTTAGCCTTCATTTCTATATTTACTATTTCAGTTTCTGCCAAAGCTGCCAGTGATATTGAAGTCACTGGCGATGTACTGCAAATACTCATTCCCAGCATCGCTTACGGCACAACACTTTATTTAAATGACGATGAGGGTGAAACACAAATGTATCAATCATTTTTCACCACCTTTGGCATCACCCAAGCTCTAAAATATAGTGTGAACCGAGAACGCCCCAATGGTGGCGACCATTCCTTCCCATCAGGGCATACTTCTGCAGCATTCCAAGGCGCATCATTTATCCATGCTCGCTACGGCTGGAAATATGCTATCCCCGCTTATATCGGCGCATCCTTTGTCGGTTACAGCCGCGTGTATGCCAACAAACATTTTACATCTGATGTGTGGGCGGGTGCAGCCATTGGCACTTTAAGCAGCTTTTATTTTGCAACACCCTACAAAGGCGTAAACATTCAACCTACCGCCAATAACGGTGAATATGGATTACAGGTAAGTGCATCATGGTAGATTTAAAGTTTGAAAGCACAGAGCTGGGTAATCAACCCAACGCCACCGTGATTTGGTTGCATGGTTTGGGTGCGGATGGTTTTGATTTCCAACCCATTGTGCCGCAACTGGGCTTGCCCCATGATACCAATATCCGTTTTATCTTTCCGCACGCGCCAACCATGCCCGTAAGCAGCAATGGGGGGTACATCATGCCAGCTTGGTATGACTTATACTCACTGGACACAAGAGACCCTGAAACAGACCCTCAAGATGAGGCAGGCATCAAGGTATCAGCCTCGAAAATTCAACAGTTAATTGCTCAAGAAAATGCGCGTGGTATTCTTAACGAGCGTATTATTCTTATTGGCTTTTCGCAAGGTGCTGCCATGACACTTTACACAGGGATCACCATAGCCAAACCCCTTGCTGGGCTTGCCGCACTTTCTGGCTATTTGCCGCTACATACTACGATTGAAAAAGACATCAACCCCGCCACCAAAAACACACCCATTTTCATGGCGCATGGCAGGCAAGACCCTGTTGTGCTTTATGAATACGGCAAAGGCTCTGCTGACTTATTAAACCAACTGGGCTACCAAGTCACATGGCATGAATACAATATGGAACACAGCGTTTGCCCTGATGAAACCCAAGCTATTGGGCAATGGATAACGCATACTTTGAACATCTTTGCCTCAAAAAAGATCCCATAAGCAGTTCGCCATAATACCATGTCTCTTCTTTTGCAGCCTGCTTACAACAATATCCACAGGTTTCCTTTTTAAATATTTTCCTTCTAGAGATAAGAGTTCACCTTGAGCCAACTCTTCCTCAATCAAAAATGATGGCATATGACCCCAAGCCATACACTGCATAATCACTTGTTTCTTAGTGTATTGGTCGCCAACGGTTATATGAGGAGATTCTTCCAAGACAAAATAGGTTTTTTCCTGCTGCTTTGATGCTGTGCTACGGATAATACATTGCGTGTATTGGTCAAGGTCTGAAAACTTTAGACCCTTAGTCACTGGAATATCTAAGAAATCTCTCCCAACTACAGGTATAATATCAACTTGAGTAATATCCTTATATTCTAGTCTTGGGTCTGATTTATCAATAAAGTGTATCATTAAGTCAGCATCCCCATTAAGTAGTCGCTCATTAGCTCCCTCTAGATTTTCAAACAATAAATTTAGGTGGGTATGTTTGTTGTGTGCTGAAAAATTCCTTAACACCTTCAACACTTGCGCAACAGGTGTAATATCCCCAATCACAATAGTTATCTCTGGCTCTTTATCATCGCAAAGATACTTTGCTTCTATTTCAAGCTCCTCTAAATGATTTAGAAAAGACTTCGAACGCTTATAAAAAGCTTTACCTTCTTGCGTGAGCTTAGAGCGATAGCCAGACCTATCAAAAATAGCAAACCCAAGTTCTCGCTCCAATTTCTTTAATACTGTAATCACACTCGGATGTGTTTTATTTAGAAATATCGCTCCCGCTTGAATGCTCCCCTGCTTAATCACTGCATCTAAAGTTTTTATTTGTTGAATGGTAATGTTCATATTGTATCCTTTATCTACATTATATGTATATTCATTGTACTATTATCATACATAGGTTGCCATCATGCTTCGGGCTCGAAATAAAAACAAGGAGCAAGATAATGAAAGCAATTATAATTAAAGAATACGGTGGAACAGAACAACTGGAACTCACTGATATACCAACACCACAACCCGAAAATGGTGAAGTCCTTATCAGGATTAAAGCCTTTGGTATCAACCGAGCAGACACATACATGCGCCAAGGTGCATGGGGTGATGTTGCTAAAGTTAGTGGTATTGAATGTGTTGGTGAAGTTGAAAATGACCCCTCAGGAAAGCTTAAACAAGGTCAAAAAGTTGCAGCAATCATGGGAGGCATGGGGCTAACAATCAATGGTAGTTATGCAGAGTTTACATGCATTCCGTCCACAAATGTTTTCCCTATTGAAACATCTTTAAGCTGGGCGGATTTCGCGGCCATTCCAGAAACTTATGCTACCGCATGGAGCTGTTTGCATGACAATATGCATATCAAGGAAGGTGATACTGTGTTTATCCGTGGCGGCACTTCTGCTGTCGGTCAAGCTGCCATTAATATAGCATCTCATATCAATCATGTGTCTGTCATCGCAACCACACGAAACCCTGATAATGTTTCATTACTAAAAAGCTTAGGCTGCGATGAGGTGCTGATTGAGGAAGAAAATCTACATAGCACTTTACTCAAAAAATATCCTGATGGTGTAGATAGCGTTTTGGATATGATTGGAAACTCAACATTGCTGGATTCACTGAAAATGGCTAAAGCAGGTGGGTATGTTTGTAATGCTGGTTTCCTTGGTGGGGGTGACCCGATCCCTTTTAACCCTTTGCTTGATATGCCCCCAGCAGTAAACTTGAATTTCTTTGCAAGTTTCATGTTTGGTACACCTAGCTTGCCAATTTCTAGCGTACCTATGCAAACCATTATCAATCATGTTGAAAGTGGTGTGTATAAAGCAAAGCCTTCGAACATCTTTAATTTTGAAGATCCTGCCAAGGCGCAAGACCTCATGGAAAGCAACCAAGCTTCGAGTAAAATCGTAGTCACTTTGTAGAACAGTTTCGGGTGTGGCGACTGCCACACCCGTCATCTACTATGTATTAAGCATCATGATTTAAAAACAAAATAGCAACACCCTTCATCTATAAATCCAGCAGAGTTTTATGCCACTGTAAACTGCCCCATCATGCCTGCATCTTCATGCTCTAGAATATGGCAGTGATACATATATGGTGCATTGGCAACTGTTGCCACACCAAACTGAACAATCGCTTCTACACGTGAATTCGGCGGTAAATACACGGTATCTTTTAATCCTGCTTCAAACGCCTTGGGTGCAGCGCCATCTCGCGTAAGCAGTTGGAAAGATACACCGTGAATATGAAAGTTATGATCCATATTGGATGTATTCTGAATATCCAATATTTCAATTTGATTGAGTGTCATGGCTTCATCAATGCGTGCTATATCCATTTGTTTGCTATTGATATACACATTGCCTTGCCCCATAGACAATACAAAGGCGCGTGAGCGCACAGCCTGCGTTCTAGAAAGCGGCGTTAGCGTGGCGCTCAATGTTGCAGGCACTGTTGTTGCGACAAGCGTGGTCGCTACAACATCGCATTTCAGAAAGCTGATGCCTGAATTGGCATCCCTAAGTACAAATGATTGCCCAGTTACTGCCGTAAAATCAACCACGATTTCAGCTCGCTCACCTGGGCTTAATGTGATGCTGGTTAAACTCACTGGAGCTGCCAGCAAACCTTGCTCAGTTGCGATTTGTTGAAAGGTGATGCCCGTCGCAAACGACAGATTATAAATCCTTGAATTTGAACCATTCAAAAGGCGTAAGCGCACCTGCTTGGCAGGCACATCAAGCACAGGGTCAATCACACCATTGACCAGTACCGTATTCCCTTTTTTGCCCTGCATGGTCTCCATTTGGCTAGCGCTGTATGTAAATGTACCATCCGCAGCCATATCCCTATCTTGCACAATCACTGGAAAATCATCTGCGCCATATGTTTTGGGCAAGTCCAAGGCTTGGGTCTCTGCATCATCCACAATCATCATGCCTGCAAGCCCTGCATACACTTGTGGTGCAGTGGTGCCATGCGGATGAGGGTGATACCAATTGGTGGATGCACGTTGATTCACTGTATATGCAGCATTCCAAGTCGCCCCATTTAAAATCGGCTGATGTGGCCCACCATCCATATCTGAAGGTGGGCGCATACCATGCCAGTGCAGTGTGGTTTCTTGGCCTAAATTATTGGTCACATTTAAATCGACATTATCGCCTTGCACTACGCGCAGCGTTGGCGCTAAAAAATTGCCGTTGATGCCCATAGTTTGGGTTGTACCTTGACCCGTAAATTGCTTGGTGCCGGTTTGCATAGTCAAGTCGAAGACTTTGCGTCCTGTGGTTGCGTTGACTGTTCCCGTAAGTTCTGGTGGCGTAAAGAATGTACGTGAAAACACACCTGTATTGAGTGAAGGCTGTAAATTCCCTCCACCACCGCTCATACCGCCACCTCGACCACCACCACTACCACTAGAGCCGCATGATGTGAGTGCTAAACCTGCTAAACCTGTAGCGCCTGTTTTTAAAAATCCACGTCTATCCATGATTATTTCTCCTCTGGGTAATACACGCTGGCTTTATGTTTTATGCCATCTGCTGTTTTAAATAAAACCATAATGCCATGCCTACCTTCGCCAATATCATAACTATTCATAAACCAGCCATTCATTTTCATCAGCATTTTGGAATCGCTGGTTTTATTCGGGAAAAATACTTTGGAGTTGATAAGCGCATCGGATACTTCTTGACCATCTTTCTCAATTTTCACCATCAGGTTATGTGAACCGCCATGCGCCATATTTTTATCTGCTGGCATCACATGGAATGTCACCACATAACCATCTACTTCTTTCTTCTCTAAAAACATGCTGGGTGATTTATCCATTTTCATATCTTGATTCATACCATCATGGTCATGTGCGGGATGCATATGTTCTGTATGTTTTTTCATGCTGTGTTCGCCCATCTCATGGCCTTCCATCTTTTCATGCTCATGCGCTAAACTTGATGTTGCGATACCAAACATCATAAGCCCTGCTAATATTGTAACTGTTTTTTTCATCGTATTATCCTCTCTTTTTTTAATGTTTATGTTCTAAAACTGTTGTTGGATTACCTTGCTTGTTGTGCTCCCAACCGTTGTTATCATGTAATGATGAACAGGCAGAAAACAAAAGCATCAGTAACAAAAGTGCGTATTTACTCATCATGCATCGTCCCATGTTGCATACCGCCGCCATGCATACCTGAACTTTCATCATCGCTAAACACGCGCTTAAGCATGCAGCCATTCAGCGTGAATAAACTTACAAGTAATGTCGCGGTTATAAGTTTTTTCCTTGTATTTTTTATGTTTCTTCTCCTTGTTGTATGTGTTTTTCTTTCCATTGTAAGACCAAGCCATAAATCACGGGCAAGACCAATAAGCTAAGTAATGTTGCGGTGACCATGCCGCCAATCATGGGTGCGGCAATCCGCTGCATCACATCCGAACCAGTACCGCTGCCCCACATAATCGGTACCAAGCCTGCAATAATCGCCGTAGCCGTCATGGCGATGGGGCGCACGCGAAGCGTTGTGCCTTGGGTAACAGCATGTTGAATATCGCCTGCTGAAAGTTGGCCGCCTTTCTCTGCTCGAAGCTTGGCAACCGACTGGTCGATAAAGGTCATCACCAACACACCAATTTCTGCCGAGACCCCTGCCAATGCGATAAATCCAACCGCCACGGCAACACTCATGTTGTAGCCCAAGAACCACACCAACCAAAAACCGCCCACCAGTGCAAAAGGAATAGATAACATCACAACCACTGGCGCAATAAAATTCTTAAAATTAAAATATAAAAGTAAGAAAATGGTGAGCAGCGTAATCGGAATCACCACTTTAAGCCGCGCATTGGCTCGCTCCATATATTCAAACTGACCTGACCAAACCAAGGCATAACCCGCAGGCATTTGCACTTGTTCTTCCACCATCTTTTTGGCTTCTTGCACATAGCCACCAATATCTGATGTCGTAATATCCACATAAATCCAAGCATTAGGCGTGGCGTTTTCCGTTTTAATCACGGGTGCGCCTCGGCTAAGCTTCAATGTGGCCACCAAAGACAACGGAATTTGTGCGCCAGTAGGCGTAGGAATGAGCACACGTTTAAGTGCTTGCATATTATCGCGCAATTCTCGTGGATAACGCACATTGATGGGGTAACGCTCCAAGCCTTCCACCGTCTCACTCACATTCATGCCGCCAATCGCCGACTGAATCACATCCTGAATATCACCCACAGTAAGCCCATAACGCGCCGCATCTTCGCGGTGAATATCAAAATCAAGGTAATAACCGCCTGCTGCTTTATCAGCAAAAGCAGAAAGCGTGTCGGGATGCGTTTTTAATACACGTTCAATATCGCCTGCCACTTTTTCCAAAACATTGAGGTCAGAACCAGACACTTTAATACCAATCGGCGTTTTGATGCCCGTGGATAACATATCAATGCGCGTTTTAATCGGATACGTCCAAGCATTGGCCAACCCCGGAAACTTAATCGCCGCATCAAACTCATTCATCAATTCCTTGGTGGTTTTATCTGGGTTTGGCCATTCATCTTTCGGTTTTAAGCGAATGGTGGTTTCCAGCATGGATAGTGGTGCGGGGTCTGTTGCTGTTTCAGCCCTACCCACTTTACCAAACACCGATTCCACCTCAGGAAATGTTTTGATAATTTTATCCGTTTGCTGCAATAATTCTTTGGCTTTGGTAATGGAAATGCCGGGGTAAGTGGTCGGCATATACAAAATATCGCCTTCGTCCAAAGGCGGCATAAATTCTGAGCCTGTTTTCATCACAGGGTAAGCCGTAACAGCCAAAACGACCAAAGCAATGATTAAAGTTAGCTTACGCCAATGCATAGCCAGCGTTAACACGGGCGTATGCATTCTTTTCAAATGCACATTCAACCAGTTATGTTCCTCGCTAGGGATTTTGCCGCGAATCAACAAACCCATGAGCACGGGAACAAGTGTGACCGCTAAAATTGCCGCGGCTGCCATGGCATAAGTTTTGGTGAATGCCAGCGGTGCAAACAAACGGCCTTCTTGGGCTTGTAGCGTGAACACGGGTAAAAAAGATACCGTGATAATCAGTAAGGAGAAAAACAGCGCAGGACCCACTTCCTTGGATGCATCAGATACCGCCTGCCAACGCGCTTTTAAGCTCGCATCCTCTGCCAGCTTCTCCATGTGTTTATGCGCATTCTCAATCATCACAATTGCACCATCAATCATGGCACCAATCGCAATTGCAATACCACCCAAGCTCATGATATTCGCCGATAAACCTTGCCAACTCATAATCAGAAACGCCATCAGAATGCCAATCGGTAAACTGATAATCGCCACCAGCGCACTGCGCGCGTGCATCAAGAAGATGAGACAAATAATCGCAACCACAATGGATTCTTCGATAAGCTTTTCTTTTAAGTTATCCACTGCCCGCTCAATCAAATCACCCCTGTCATACACGGGCACAATCTCAACGCCTTCTGGCAGGCCTGCTTTTAAATCTTCCAACTTCTCACGCACGCGCTCAATGGTTGCCAGTGCATTTTCGCCAAAGCGCATAATCACCACGCCACCTGCCACTTCACCTTCACCATCCAGCTCAGCAAGCCCGCGACGCAGCTCTGGCCCTGTATGAATATTGGCAAGTTGCTTTAAGAAAATCGGTGTACCGTTGTCGTCCACGCCCACAGGTATCATCTCTAAATCTTGGATAGATTTGATATAACCCAGGCCGCGCACCATGTATTCGGTCTCGCCCATTTCTACCAAACGACCGCCCACATTATTATTTGAGCGTTGTACCGCATGCTTAATTTTGGATAACGGGATATTGTATGCCAGCAACGCATCAGGATTCAGCTCGATTTGATATTGCTTCACATAACCGCCAATGGATGCAACTTCGGATACACCTTCCACCGTTTGCAGTGGATAACGCAAATACCAATCCTGAATAGAGCGCAGTTGCGCCAAATCATGCGTGCCTGATGTGTCCACCAGGGCATACTCATACACCCAACCTACACCTGTCGCATCAGGGCCAAGTTTGGGTGAAACGCTGGCTGGCAATCTGTCCGCGGCATAATTTAAGTATTCCAAAACGCGGGTACGCGCCCAATACATATCCGTGCCATCTTCAAAAATGACATAGACCATGGAAAATCCAAAAAAGGAATAACCACGCACCACTTTGGTGTTGGGCACGGATAACATCGCAGTCGTTAACGGATATGTTACTTGATCTTCCACCACTTGCGGGGCTTGGCCTGCGAAATCAGTAAACACAATCACTTGCACATTCGACAAATCGGGAATGGCATCCAAGGCGGTATTTTTCATCGCCCTAAGCCCAGCGAAACTTATCAACAGAATCGCAATCAGCACCAAGAATCGGTTTTTAATCGAGAAATCAATCAGTGAACGAATCATGATTATTGAGCTCCATGTTGATGTTGCATATCCATACCTTGCATATCATCCATGTCATGATTGGTCTGCATGGCGTCTCCACCCATATCCATGCCCTGCATATCATCCATCTGCATATCGCCTGACATATCCATATCACTCATATCAGGATTGTCCTGCCCACTTGCCGCAGCGTTGTTAGCTTCCACCATTTTAGCCGTGGCTTCTTTCAGCTTGGATTCAGAATCAATCAAGAACTGCCCTGAAGTCACCACTTCTTCCCCAACCTCAATGCCACTAAGCACCTGCACTAGGCCATCTGCCTCCACACCCAAAACCACTTGGCGTGGCTCAAACTTGCCCGCATCACGTTGGATAAAGACTTGGTCTTGCTCGCCCGTGCGCACAATGGCTTCTGAAGGCACAACCACCGCATTAAATTGCTTGCTGGCTTTGATGCTGACATTGGCAAACATTTCTGGTTTGAGTTCTTGTTTGGGATTATCAAATTCAAGCCTAACTTTCAGTGTGCGTGTTTTGGCTTCCAAGTAAGGGTAAATAAAGCTCACTTTACCCTTAAACATGCGCCCGGGAATACCTGCAACCTGCATATTGGCTTCATCACCCACGCTCACCCAAGGCATATCATCTTCGTATAGGTCAACAATCACCCAAATGCGCGATAAATCTGCAATTTTATACAGCTCCGTGTTCGGCGTAATGCGCTGTCCATCTCTTGCGCCAATGCTCATCACCGTGCCATCGAAAGGCGAATGAATGTGTAACCCTTTCATGACTTTGCGCGTTTTGTTCAGCTTCTTGATTTGATGCTCAGGCACATCCAAGAGTTTTAAACGCTCCAATGAAGATGCCACTAAACTTGCCGCACCATCTCGCACATCTTTAAAGGGGCTGTCTTTGAGCATGTCTGCATTTTTTAATGCCAAAAGATATTCTTCTTGGGTTGCCACCAGTTGCGGGGAATAAATCGAGAGCAGCATGGTATCTTTCTTCACATGTTCGCCTGTTTCATCCACAAACATGGCTTCCACCCAGCCTTCATACTTGGGATGCAATAATGCTACGCGCTCTTCATCATAAGTGATGCGACCAATAGTGCGAATATCACGGGATAAGTTCTGCTTTTTAGCCGTCGTTGTACGCACGCCCATGTTTTGTACCACAACCCCATCAATACTTACCGTGCCAGCGGGCGCACCATCATTTCTGCCATCGGCATATACAGGAATATAATCCATGCCCATTTCATCTTGAGCAGGTACAGGCGAGGTAATTGCTGGATTCATAGGGTTGCGATAAAAAAGAACCTCTTTTTCAGCTTTACCTTGAGCCGCACTGCCATCCATGGCTTGCTGGGAAGGCGCAAACATCACCCCTGCACCAACACCAATGCCTAGCATCAAAACTGCAATCATTATGGTTTGTTTATTCATGGGAATTCTCCGTTGTTTTGCCTACCGCAGCATCAAGGCGAGCTAATGCTTGTTTGGCGCCTGCCAAGGCTTTCCAGTATTGGGTTTCATAGTTGTATAGCGTGATTTGTGCACGCATAAGATTAAGGAAATCGACACGATTCACCTGATAAGCCGCGCGCATG
Source organism: Ghiorsea sp. (assembly GCA_027055255.1). Lineage (GTDB taxonomy): Bacteria > Pseudomonadota > Zetaproteobacteria > Mariprofundales > Mariprofundaceae > Ghiorsea. Next base: position 2,285 of record JALUNK010000014.1, on the reverse strand, counting down.
GATGCTACGGTTTGCTGGGCTTGAGGAATAATGCCAGATTTGAACAATGCCACCTGCGCCTTGTTTTGCGCATAGCTTGCTTTGGCTTGACCAATTTCTGCCATCACTGCCTGCTTAGCATCATCATAAGCAAAGCCTTGTTTGGCTAAATTGGCTTGCTGCATATCTGCAGTGGCATCTTGGGTTTCGCTAAAAAAGGGTAAAGTCATGCTTAGGCTGACGCTGGCAAGGTCTGCCCTATCCACACCCGTATTCGCATTGCTTGCTCGAAAACCATAACTCGCACCCAATTTGAAATCGGGATAATACGCTTTATCTGCCAAAGATACTTTGGCTTCCGCGGCTTCAATCAGCTGCTGTTGTTTGGCAAGGCGCGGCTTAAACTGCATGGCTTGCTGCATCAAAGCTTCAGTTTCAGGCAATGTTGGTAAATCCGCAGCTGCTTCTTTGGGTAAAAGAATCGCGTTGCCACTGGGCTGATTTAATAATTGATTCAAACGAAAGGCTTCTTGCGCGCGTGAAGAAGTGAGCTGAATTTCTATGTCCAAGAGTTTGGATAGCTCAAGCTGCGCCAAGAGCACATCCTGCTGCAAACCTTTGCCTGTTTTGTATTTGCTTTCTGCAATGCGCACCAATTGTTTTAAAAGCTGTTTGTTGTGGGTCACAGCTTCGAGCGCGCGGTCGAGATAAAAAAGATTCCACCAACTGTGCTGAACCCGATTAATCAACTGCAAGCGCATTTCATCAGTGTCCAGCTTTGCAGCCTCTGCCAAATGCGTATCGGCTTGCGCAGCCAAGTCTAACGTGCCCGGGAATGGGAAAGCTTGGCTAATGCCCACTTGCAACTGGGTCATGTTTTCTTGGCCGCGCTTGAATGTATCCACGGGAAAGCTGAGCGCGCCAAGAGACAACACAGGGTCTGGCAATCCGCCCACTTGTGCAGGTTTATAAGACAATGCTTCTGCATTGGCTCGGCTTGCCGAAAGGGCAGGATGCTGTTGCACCTGCATCATGGCTTGCTTTAAACTTAAAATTTGTTCGCTAGCTTGCGTTTGCGTTGAAAAAGAAAGCAACAAAACAAGGGCTAACATTTGAACGGGAAAGGATTTCATCCAAACCTCCTACGTATTTGGTGCCAAAATCATGAAATAAGACGGATTTCGACCTTAACCACAGCAAATAATTGCTATGGCAATGCGTAAAAGGTTAAATCAAACGCGAATGCGAAGGTTTAAATTATATGTAGTTAAAGAAGTTTGTGGAGAAAGTAAATCGGGGGGCGATTCAGCCCATGTAGGCTCTGCCATATCAAGGGTAGTTGCAGCCATGGCTACAATCACAAAATCAACAGCAATATCATCGGCAGTAAACACATGTTTATCCAATGAAATACTCACATCAGGCATATCACAATGCGCACAAGCATGTTTAGCTTTGCTCTTATCCATACCAGCCATGCTCATGTTTTTATCCATGCAATGTTCCATCGCTGATGCTTGTTGAACAGGTGCTGCACTTGCCGTTGGCACACAAAATCCTGCCGCAACCACTTGCAACACAAACACAGCTAAAACCAAGCTGCTGATACGTTTAGCACCCGCTTTAGAGTGTTTAAAAAGGATATGTGTTTTGCCTAACATGATGGCAGTCTAGGCTTGTATCGAAAAATAAGTCAAGTTAAGATACATTCATGTTGCCAATTCTAAACCACAAGACCCGCAAGGGGCAGGCTTCTATTTTTGAACCGCAGAGGTCGCAGAGTTTCGCAGAGGATATAGATAAACCACGAAGCGCCCGAAGAAATAAAACAAGTAAGCCACTACCTATACAAGCTGAACATACCCCCCCCCTGCTATAGCTGCGCCGAACAAAAGATGGAAGAAGGGAAATAAGCAAAACACTTGCTTTGTTTTGCGCCCGACTTCCAGCTTTGGTGAGGATACACGCAGCTATTTAGGGGCAGGTTTTTGGTTCGTTTTTGGCTGTACAAAAATGAACATAACGTTAACCACAAAAACTCAGCGGCTTGCTGTCATGCCAATTGCCCAAGCGCCTTAGGACTCACAAAAATAACAAGGTTACACCACCCAAAAGCAAAATAACTACGGCTATCATGCTTAATATCGCAGGAAACGGTTTTTCCTTGCGCGTATTCGGGTCATCGCAGCAACTCATGATGATATGATGCGGTATTTACACAGCGATGCAAGATTTACACCTATGATGCTATATTTTTATGCTATTTCTGTTAAATTGCGCTTCTTTGATAGATGAATAATGAGGCA
>JALUNK010000013.1 GCA_027055255.1 Ghiorsea sp. | reverse complement strand
GTTGCATGAGTGTCCAACATATCAATGTATTAACCGATGCATTTCTCATTACATGTATCGTACAGCGCGGTCGCGCCAAAGCTGTACTCAAAGCAGCTCAAGACGCAGGTGCGCAAGGTGCAACCATTCATTATGGGCATGGGCATGGTGTCCAAGAAATGTTGGGGGTGTTGTCCGTTGCTATCAATGCTGAAAAAGAAATCATCAATATTCTTGTGCCCAGTGATTTAAGCGACATGATTTTTGAAAAAATGTCGATTGCAGGTCATTTGGACACACCAGGTATGGGTATGATTTATTTAACCCGAATTGAAAAGGCTGCCACTTACATTCCCCAACATGTGTTGGATGCAATTTCAGTCAATGATGCGAAGAAGGCCGATGTTTAAGCTAATTACTTGCATTGCACCTGAAGACAAAGCTCAAGACGCTGTGCAGCAAATTGACGCAACATATGGTATTCAATCATCCATCAATCACTTTGCACGTGGGCTAGGCCGAAGCTCTACCTCATCAACAACAACTGGACTGGGGCAACAAATAGAAAAAACCATTTTTTCTGTACTTGTACCAACCCACCAAGTTGATGAAATTTTTGCATTTATTTATCGTACCGCTGATTTACATCGACCACATGGTGGCATCATATATGTCACCGCCGTTAAACAATCCATCATCAGTCCCAATATTAACGCCCAAGAACTTGATTCGGAGCCCACACTTGCCAACTCATATTGAACATCATATTCACCATATTGATATCACCCAATACCTGAAAAGCTTGTGGGTTATCCCCGTCCTTATCATTTTTGCACAAAGTGTTATTCGCATTACCGACAACCCTCTGATTACCCATATTCCTACTTGGCTGTTCTTTTTTAATCCTATTATCTTCCTAGCTATTTTTGCTGCTGGAGCTTACTGGGCACATCAACCTATTCGCTATGCCATCATGAACAATACCCACCAATCTCTGGAACAAGCCATGGCAGCTTTGCCCATGCGTGCGCTCAAAGGTTTTGGCATTGCAGGCTTGGTATCTGTAGTCTTTATTCTAGGAATTATCTTTTTAACATCTTTATTTAATCAACATGAGTTTACCCCTAGAATGTTTGTCGCACTGATTATGAGTGTGAGCTTTGGTTTAGGCATTATGATTCCAACAACTGCCGTTGCCCTAACCATGGCATGGATGGCAAAATCTCGAAAACGACTATCTTTACAAAATTTATTTATCGGCGACTTAGAGCACCTACATAGCTATCCGTGGTTAATTCGTTCGGCCAATAGACCATGGCTTATCTTTGGTGTAACCAGCTTATTGCCTGTAAGTATTCTTGCTTTATTCACTTGGCTTATGCTGGGGTCAACCGATGAAGCAGAACAACATTTTATTCTTATGCAAGCTATTGTATTGTTTTGTAACCTTATCTTTGGTGGCATGGCTCTGATTTGGATTACCAGCCGCACGATTCATCGTATCACCCGTGAACTTTCAACAGGGCTAAACTTTTTGCGTCAAGGTAAATTTGATGGCCATGTTGCTGTCATGATTGATGATGAGATGGGGGAGCTGGCTAGAGGCTTGAACACTGCACTTGCTGGCTTAAAAGAGCGCGATAGCCTCAAGGATTCGCTGGCCATTGCTAGCGATATTCAAAAGGGGTTAATGCCCAAGGATGAACCCAATATCCCTCATTATGCTGTGGCAGGGTTCCAACAAAGCTGCCATGCTGTTGGCGGTGATTATTTCGATTACATCAAACGTCATGATAATACGACATGGCTAGTTATTGCTGATGTCGCAGGCAAAGGTTATCCCGCAGCCCTTACTGTTGCTAACCTACAAGCCATGTTACATGCCCTTGCCAATGGTGAAAATATTAGTTTATTGGATGCTGCAACCTATATTAATCAATCCTTGTATAGTTCTTTACAAGGCGGTCGTTTTGTTACCCTATTCATGGCCGAACTCAACCATAAAAACCATGAGCTTCAATGGATTAATGCTGGACATATCCCTCCTCTACTTTGGCAGCAGGGTAGCATTCATCATTTGGAAGCAACATCACCACCCTTGGGTATGTTAGAAAGCATTAACCTCAGCGTGGAAACAACACTTCTAAATATGAGTGATACTTTATTTGCCTGCACGGATGGTGTCACCGAAGCACGAGATGCAGGCCGTGAAATGTTTGGGGATAAAAATGTAACAGCATGGTTCCAACTTCGGCATCAGCTCGACCCTGCGATATTGCCATCATCGATGCTAGCATGTTTAGATGAAAAAGGATTTCATACCCGCGATGATGACATCACCATGTTATGCCTAAAACGCAATGATTAATGGAGTAAGCCATGGATAACAATAAACGAACACGTACCGAACATGATTCTATGGGTGAAATGCAAGTGCCTGAATCAGCCATGTATGGTGCAAGCACAGCACGTGCTATAGAAAATTTCCCCGTATCCAACTTACGTTTCTCTCGCGTATTCATCAAAGCCTTGGGACATATCAAAGCAACAGCTGCATCCGTCAACCAAGAGCTAGGAAAATTGGATGCAACCAAAGCAAACCACATCCACAGTGCTGCCAACACAGTTGCTGAGGGTAACTATGATGACCAGTTTGTGCTGGATATTTTTCAGACAGGTTCTGGTACATCCACCAATATGAATGCCAATGAGGTGATTGCATACCTTTGCAATCAGTATAGTGATGCAAACATTCACCCCAATGACGATGTGAATATGGGTCAATCATCTAATGATGTCATTCCCACAGCCATACACATTGCGGCAAGTGATATGCTGGTGCATAAACTCATACCCGCACTTGAACATTTACATCAAGTATTAAGTCATAAGGCGAATGAAACTAAGCATGTGATAAAGATTGGACGTACGCACTTGATGGATGCAACCCCTATCACATTGGGTCAGGAGGTTTCTGGCTGGGCAAGGCAGGTTGAGCTGGGTATCCGCAGATTAGAAGCTTGTTTACCGCGCATCACCGAACTTGCACAAGGTGGTACAGCCGTAGGTACAGGTCTAAATACCCACCCAGACTTTGGTAGGCAAATGGCAGCAGCATTATCAGAAAAATATAACATCACTTTCTCAGAATCACTTAACCATTTTGAAGCACAAGCAGCTCAAGATGCTGCAGTTGAATTATCAGGTGCATTAAAAACGGTTGCTGTATCCTTGGTTAAAATCGCCAATGATGTACGCCTATTGAACATGGGCCCCCGCTGTGGCGTTTCAGAAATATCTGTGCCTGCGGTGCAACCTGGCTCATCCATTATGCCTGGCAAAGTGAACCCTGTGATTGCTGAATCCATGGCTCAGGTCTGTGCCCAAGTGATTGGTAATGATGCCGCCATCACCTTTGGCGGAGCTTCTGGGTTGTTAGATTTAAATGTAATGCTGCCAGTCATTGCACACAACCTTCTTGAATCCGAATATATTTTGGCCAATGCGTCTGTGATGTTTGCCGATAAATGTATTGCAGGGCTTCAAGCCAATGAAGATAAATGTGAGCAACAAATCCAGTGGAGCATGAGTATGGTCACCTCACTTGCACCTATTATTGGGTATGAAAAAGCATCTGAAGTTGCTAAGAAAGCAGTTAAAGAAGGAAAAACTGTGCGTGATATTTGCACCGAAGAAAAGCTCATGCCACAGCATGAGTTAGATCAACTGCTCGACCCAACCACAATGTTAGCACCCGCCAAATAATCAGTACGACCAGCTCACCCCTGCTGACAAACGCACATTTAAAGCTGTTGATTTCGGAACAACACCTTGCCCACCAACAACCGCTACAGGCGAAGTTTCAGGACGTGTTTTATATAACACTTCTGCATGGGTACTTAGCATAAAATCTTTATAAATTCGGTATGCATAACCAATATCTGCACTCACATCATAACCTCTGAAATATTCAACCCAGCGTACACCTGGAAACTGTGAATTTTCCACTGCATAATATACTGGCACTCCAAAAATAAACGAAGCTTGCAACCGTGAATCATCATCTTTTCCAACAAAGATAGAGTCATAACGTATACCGATATTAGCAGACACATGGGTTGAGTCCTCAGATATTGCACCCGGAAATGCTGTGTATGTCGTTGGTGCAATGGCTGCCTCAAATGCAGGCGCTCCCACATCTTTGATAAAGTCAGAGCGTGTAAAAGATAATGTGGTCAGCCCAACACCTGTTAAAACATGAAACCCTGATTCCTGAATATGCCATGCTAACAATGCATCCAATTGATTCCAACTCACTTTCCGCAAGTTGTTTTGTACCACGCCAAATGTGCCAATATTCCATTCTTCACGTGCTGGACTTGCATTTAAGGTTGATGCAGTTTCAATATAAAAGCCAACATCTTCTGAAATTGGTGTGTAGCCACCCGAACGTTGCATCACATTGGTCACGCTTTGTGACATATCTAAAGGATACCCCGCCACAGATGTCTGTTCCCCATACGTCAATGTTTCAGAACCAATCTCTACATAGGAAAATGCACGGTTATAAAATTCGCCTGCATAAATATTTCCATTGAACATCACCTGCAAAACAAAAAAAACAAAAAACTGTCTAACTTTAATATTCTTCAACCTGATTTCTCCCGCTAGTTTCTCCTTAACCTCTATAGACAAGGCTTGACCAAAATCCAAGTATCATTAAACCTACCCCTACTAACCAAGCATAAATATAGGTCGTATCAGACCAAAATATGCCTATGACTACACCACCGCTAGCAAGTAAAACTAAAGGCAATAGGCGCAAAAAAGATGCTGCACTCTTTCGTTGATTCAACTGCTGCTCAATTTCCCCAAGATGAGCATTAATATCCTCAGGCAATGTCATCCATGCATGTAAAGCATGTTGCACATCTTTGACTAAACGTTTGGTTTTTCCCTTTGGTCCTAAATGTTCCATCGCCCATTTTGAAATCAATGGCTGAGCAAGTTCCCAAATATTAATATCGGGATATAGCTCTCGCGTGACTCCTTCAATTACCACCATACTTTTTTGCAATAATAAAAGCTGAGGTTGTGTTTCCATTTGAAAGCGTTCAGTTACTGCAAATAGATAAAAGAGTAGTTCGGCAATCGAAATATCTTTGAGTGGTCGATTAAAAATGGGCACTGCAATTTCACGCAAAGCATCCTCAAATGCAGATACATCCGTATCATAAGGCACATAACCTGCTTCAATATGAACTTCAGCCGCACGTTTATAATCTTGTTTGAGAAATGCCAACATCATATCGGCGAGGTAAACGCGGCTCTGCATTTCCAAACGCCCAACAATACCAAAATCAACCAAACGAATCTCACCTTTGTCGGTTACAAAAATATTGCCTGGGTGCAAATCAGCATGAAAATAGCCATGCACAAACACCATGTGGAAAAACATATTTTGTAAGTTCTTGCACAACGTTAATGGGTCAAACCCAGCTTGAATTAAAGCTTCTCGTTCATCAATGGGCATGCCGTGAATACGTTCCGTGACCAACACACTCTGATTGGTATAGTCCCAAAATACCGCAGGAACACCCACACCTTGTGAGTCCGCCAAATGGTCAGTAAAACGGCTGGCGTGTGCTGCCTCAGAGCGAAGGTTTAACTCACCCAAAATGGTCACTGCAAACTCTTCAATGACCCGTGGTGCTTTAAGCCTTTCATATTCAGGAAAGTAACGATCAAACAACCCTGCCAACATACGCAGAATAGCTAAATCCGCTTCAATCATTCGGTCAATGTTTGGGCGGCGAACTTTTACGGCGACTTCTTGACCGTTATGTAATGTTGCGAAGTGTACCTGCGCGATGGAGGCAGCAGCAATAGGCTGCTTATCCAAACTGGAAAAGACACCACCTTCACCAATAGCCTCACATTTGTATGCTTTATTTAATAAATCTTGTACGACATCGAAGGGTTCAGGAGGGACATTATCTTGTAGTTTTTTAAGTTCTAAGGCGACATCAAGCGGTAATAAATCAACCCGTGTAGAAAGCATTTGACCAAACTTAATAAAACTCGGACCCAGTCTTTCCAAAGCCAGACGAATTTGTACACCCAACTCTTTGGGTTTATAATCTCGGCTAAATATGCTGAGCAACCAAATATAGGGTGTGAACAAACGCAAGCGTACTGCCATGGCCGCCAACCCGTGCGTCGCCAGCACATGGATAATAAAAAGAAGCCTTATATTTCGGCGAAGGCTTTTCAATCTCATGCTTTCACTTGCGATAATAAACGTTCTAATTTATCCAATTTACGTTCAAGTTTAGCCGATTTTCTGGATACCGATTCAACACCCGCCTGCCACAACTGCAATCGCTCTTCTGATGGCGTATCCATCGCCTTCAACACTTGGTCAATCAACTGGTTTGATGAATCACGCATTTTCTTCTCAGCTTCCACTAACCCATACGCTGCTTTTGCTACCTTACGCCCGAAGAAGTCGCCAAAGGCATGTCTAAGTTCAACTTCCCAATCCAAATCCAGTTGGTGTAATAACTTTTGAAAAAGTAGCATGGATTCAGAATCACCTGATAACTTCAACACTTTTTGCATCACCAAGGCATCAGGGTCTTCTTTAGCAAAACTAAGTCGTGCAAAACCTGTGGTTGTAGATTCAATTTTCACATCGGGTCGTTGCTCAGACGATGGGTGCACCCAGACAGAACCAGCCTTAAAACCAATAAATAACACTGCCCCAGTATCTTTGATAAAAATACGGAATACTTTCCCTTCCAAGCTATCCAACGTATCTTCCAACTCAATATTATCTTGGAAAAAGAGTTGTAATACAGAGCTTAAAACCACACATTGCACCGAAACAGGGATAAGACGAAGCGGTAAAAACATAACGCTCATACTTTATAACCCCTATGCATGGCAACCACACCACCAGTTAAATTATCATGCCTTACAAGCGAGAAACCTGCCTGTTTTATCCATTTTTCAAAGCGCTGTTGATCTGGAAAACGGCGGATAGATTCCACCAGATATTGATACGAATCTCTATCACCCGTAATCATCTCGCCCATGGCTGGAATCACATTAAATGAATAAGCATCATACACAACATCCAACAAAGGTATGACAGGTTTGGAGAACTCAAGACACATGAACTGTCCGCCAGGTTTTAGCACTCGGTAAAACTCAGCCAAACCAGCGGGTACATCAACAAAGTTACGAATACCAAAAGCAATAGTTACCAAATCAAAACTGTTGTCAGCAAAAGGAAGCTTCGTACCATCCGACTGAATACAGTCCGCTAAGCTTGGTAACATGCCTTCATCCAAAGTGCGGCGCGCACCCTCTTGTAGCATTGGACCATTGAGGTCAGTCAGCACAACACGAGCTTCTCGGTTACTTTTTCGAATAAGTCCAATGGCTATATCACCAGAACCTGCTGCGACATCAAGGGCAACACCTCCTTTGGGCAATACTGCCTTGGCAATAAATGTGCGCTTCCACAACCTGTGCATACCGACACTCATCGCATCGTTCATAATATCATATTTATATGCCACGGATGAAAAAACTTCCATGACTTTACCAGCTTTTTCCTCTGCTTGCACAGTTTCAAAACCAAAATGTGTTTGTGTGTTGGAAGCAGTATCCGTTGTAGATGGAAGGGGTATCAGTTGTTCTGTCATGGTGCGTAGCGTAACACCGAATGTTTCAATTGTTGACTGTTATATATGGATTATATCTATATAATCTAAAAGGAAGCTAGTTAAGGACTGGAATTGAAAAACCTGATTCATCAGTTACAGCATTTGTATCAGCAAGCTCTTCAATCACCCAAGCTGATTCATCTGCAAGCAATGCATTCACAAGCTGGCAGTTCATAGCATGACCACTACGCTCACCTTCAAATGCACCAACAATAGGATAACCTGCTAAAAATAAATCACCAACAGTATCTAAAACTTTATGTCTTGCACACTCATCAGCATAGCGAAGACCGCCTTCATTCAACACACCATATTTATCAAGAACAACCGCGTTATCCATAGAGCCACCCAAAGCTAAACCTGCTTTTTGTAATGCTTCAACTTCATGGATAAAACCGAATGTACGGGCACGACTCACTTCACGCGCATAACCTTGACGCGAAAAATCGAAACTTACTTTGCAGTTTGATAATAAGGGGTGTGTATAGTCCAACAAATATGAAACTCGAAAACCTGATGCTGGGTACAAAGCACATGATTTATCCCCATCTTCAAGGCTAACCCGTTTTTTAATGCGTAAAACTTTCTTCGCTTTGGCTTGCTCCACAATGCCTGCACATTGAATCAGGAAAATAAAAGGAGATGCTGACCCATCCATGACAGGAACTTCTGCGCCATTCACTTCAATTCTCGCATTATCAATGCCTAAACCTGCTAGCGCAGACATGATATGTTCTACCGTTGCGATGGTTGCCTCACCTTGACCGATGGTAGTACACAGTCTTGTATCAACAACAGAGCTAACATGACCTTTGATTTCAACACCAAGATCCGAACGCACAAAAATGATACCGGTATCTACTTCTGCAGGCTGTAAAACCAAATCAATTTTTTTGCCTGAATGTAAACCAATTCCGCTGCATCGAATAGCATGGTCAAGCGTACGTTGTTTGATCATTCACAGCCTCCTTAGTCGTTCAGTCATCGTGCTAATACTTACATTTCAATCATGAAGATAGTGTTAAATGCTTGAAGCATAGAGACTTTTTAGAAAAAAGAAAAGTATTCGTGACTTTTTATACAATCCATTTTAAGGAGTGTCATAATAATGATGTAGTAATTAACCGTAAAGACTACTGATTGAGCGCCCATCATAAATACGCATAATCGCCTCTCCCATTAAAGAGCCGATGGATAAAAGACGTACTTTACCCGTATCCAAAATAGCTTGTGGCTGAGTGATACTATCGGTAATCACCATTTCATACATTTGTGACTTAGCAATGCGTTCTTCTGCGGGGCCTGATAACACACCATGAGTTGCATATGCGGTAACTTTTTTCGCACCACGTTCCATGAGCGCATCTGCTGCTCCACAGATTGTACCTGCAGTATCAACGATATCGTCAATCAGGATACAATGTTTACCCTCAATATCACCAATAACATTCATAACTTTTGCAACATTAGGGGCAGGTCTGCGCTTATCAACAATCGCAATATCTAGGTGCAACATTTTGGCCAAGGCACGAGCACGAACCACGCCACCCACATCAGGAGATACCACAATCGTATCTTCCTGTGTCACACTGGTTTGCAGAATATCTTTAGCAAACAGGGGTGCTGCAAAAATATTATCGACTGGAATATTAAAGAAACCTTGGATTTGTGTAGCATGTAAATCCATGGTTAATACACGCGTCACACCCGCTGTGGTCAATAAATCAGCAACCAATTTAGCAGATATAGGTGTGCGGCCAGCACTTTTTCTGTCTTGTCTTGCGTAACCAAAGTAAGGGATTACAGCACAAATTTGACGCGCTGATGCGCGTTTGGCTGCATCAATGGCGATTAGCAGCTCCATCAAATTATCATTGGCAGGAACAGATGTACTTTGTAAAAAGAAAACATCTAAACCACGAATAGTTTCTTGGTATTGAAGAAAAATTTCTCCATCAGAAAAACGCTGGGTATGCATTTCACCAGCAGGCATATCAAGATGTTTACAAACATCTTCAGTTAATTGCGGATTAGATGTTCCCGAAAATAGGCGAAACTTTTTATCACTCACCATCAGTAGAACACCTCCGCTCTAACATCACACAACACTTAAAATGGCTGGGGCGGCAGGATTCGAACCTGCGCATGACGGGATCAAAACCCGCTGCCTTACCGCTTGGCTACGCCCCAATTTTTATCTCTAGCGGATGTTTGAGTAAAAAATATCCCATATGCACCCAAGAGACCAAAGCTTTTTCAGTTAAATCATCAACAAGCTTCTTGGCATCACTTGAAGAGCGACAAAGGGCAACACATGCCGAGCCACTGCCACTCATCCAAGCCCGAACTGACTTTTTTTGCATTTCCGAAAGCAATGTTTCTAACGGAGAACACAGTTCTATGGCACTTTGTTCTAGGTCATTATAACCCAACTCAAAACTGCCACCATCCGAACGGGCGCGCACTTTAGCCTTTGCTTTTTCGTCCGTCAACGCATGAAAATATTTTTTATCAAAATGGGCAAATGCAGCAGCCGTAGACACACCCTCTCCTGGCCATGCAACCACAATCTGTTCCTGTGGAATATTCTTTGTATATGGCGTTAACTTTTCACCAATACCCTGTGCATAACACGCTTCCCCAAATAAGAAACACGGGATATCTGCACCAAACGGTGTTGCAAATGCCATCAATGTCTCCGTATCGCAGCCCACGCGCCACAAGTGATTGGCAACCATCAATGCTGTTGCCGCATCAGAAGAGCCTCCACCTAGCCCTGCTTGAGCAGGCAATTTTTTATCAATAAAAACATGTAACCCTAGAGAAACATCAAAATACTTTTGAAATGCAGACAGCACTTGAAACACTAAATTTTTTTCGCCGCTGAGTTCATCAATGCTACATGTTACCTTCAAATCTTCAGCAATAACAATTTGCAACTCATCTGCTACATCCACGTAGACAAAGCTGGTATCCAGCTCATGGTAACCATCACTGCGCACATCTGTGACTGCTAAGTGTAAATTAACCTTGGCAGGTGCTAAATACAGATTAGTCATTAATAATTACAACAGCACGGCTGCCTCGTTTATAATCAGTCACTTCAACACGTTTATAATGATTTGACCATTTAACCTTTAACTTATGATGGTTCCACTCACCCTTCCACTCCAAATGGTTTTTGGTTATCATCGTATCAGGGTACTGACCTAAGAAAATACGTGCTAACTGCCAAGGGGGCAACAATACGCCCATCTTTTTCAGCTCTGACTCAGGTAAAATTTGCCAGTTTAACCTTATATCATTATCACGCAAAAACATCTCTTTCCCCTGCCAGCGAACAAACACTACACGCCCTGAAAGCGCATGTGTTAGCCTAAGCATGCCTTTTTCCTCATTGGCCAACCAATCCAGCTCCACTTGAAACCTATGCTTTGGATCCAACACCAACAAACGTCCTGAAAATGTTTGAATCGGTTCAAAACCAGACTTCATATCATCATGTTTAGTGCATGACAAAAACATGAGTACAAGGATGATGCAGAGAAATCGCATTACTTTTACATCAAACCATGCTTGATTTTTTGTTCCACCTTATCAGGCTCTTCATGTTTTAACTCAATCGCTTTTTGCCACGATGCTTTGGCTTGAACAGCATCATTTTTTCGCCAATAAATATCACCCAAATGTTCCATCATAACGGGGTCAGCTTGGATCACTGCCACTGCATTCAATTGCATTTTTAGTGCTTTATCAAAATCATTTTGCTTAAAAAACACCCATGCCAGTGAGTCCAAGTAATAACCATCATCAGGCTTTAACAGCAATGCCTTTTCAACCATTTTTTGTGCTTCGCTCAAGCGCACACCTCTGTCTGCCAAGCTGTAACCATAAAAGTTTAATGTCTCTGCATCATTTGGATTGTGACTCAAAATACTATCCAGCGCATTATCCAATGCTTTAAATTGTTTTAACTTCTCGAAAGCAATGGCTCGATTGAATAATAAAATTTGTGAATATCCAAAGTCCACAGCTTTGTCCGATTCGACAATCAATTGTTTATACTGTTTTTGTTGTAAGCGTAAACCTGATAACATCTCAAACACACCCAAATCGTGCTCATAAGTGTCTTTTAAAGTGAGTAGACGTTTTTCAGCATCTTTGAATTGTTTGTTTGTGAGTGCAATACTTATCAAACGCAGCTGTGCTTCCAAATACAATTCATGCTCTGGCATTAACCTCTCATAGTATGGGATTGCATCTTGCCATAAATGCGACGCCTCCAAACTTGCGCCATAATAAAAGCTTGCTGCAGCCAACATCTCTGAAACATTTGCACCTTCTTTATTGGGCGTAAGCTGATCCACTGCTCGTTTAAAATAATCCTTTGCTTCAATAAAGTTTTGCTGCTGGTAATATAGTTTACCAAGTGACATGAGCACTTCAGAATTATACTTTGTTAATGGCAACATTTTTTTGTATGTCACAATGGCTTGAGGCAACCGATTTTGTCGCACATAAATACCTGCCAGCATTCGATACGACTGAACGGCTGTATCAGGGTGTTTTTGAATAAAGCCTTTGAGCATGGACTCCGCTCTCACACCTTGCCCACGCTTTTCTGCTAAATGTGCGCGTTGTAATACAACATCTTCATGCTCAGGATATTCTTTTTGCATAGCCAACAAAGCTTTATCAGCAGCTTTAAAATTTGCCTCCTGCAAATATAATTGCACTTGCATTTGTTGTAATGGCAACGCTTTTTGTCGCTTCAGACCTACTTCTACTGTGGCATGAGCCTTGTCATATGCTTTATCAATTGCATACAGTCGCGCTAACAATAAGCGCACTGAAACTCGATCTGGTTGTTTTTGTAACATGGCTTCCAACAAGGACGCCGCTTTTATAGCCTCGCCATTAGCAATTAAACTCCGCGCATAAAGCTGTTGGTATTCTGATAATTCATTACTTTCAAACTGCCGCACCATATTTTCAGGAATATTTTCCATATACACTTTAGCTTCAGCCTGATCTTTAGGGCCACCTGCAAGCAATACATCCACCAGCTCAAACCGCGGCGTCATGTCATGGGGTTCTTTTTTAACCAGTGCTTTAAAAAATCGAACTGCCAAGCCTGGCTGATTTTTTCCCAGCGCCTGATGCGCAGATAAATAAAGAAACTGACCATCCAAACGGGATAACGACAGGGCAGAAGGGACAGGTGTTTTTTGTTTCTTCTGTAATGCCACTGGTTTCTCTGCGGCAGAGCCACCTTCTTGATGTACACCTGACACACAACCCATAAGCAGCCATGGAATAATAAAAAATAATCGAGGAAATAACATGGTCAAAGCATGAAGCCTTAGGTGTGATGTGGCAACTTTTGAAACTTCCCACCCATTTGTGCATCATCAGTAAGCACCCAACAGTGCACTTCAGCAACCGAACCTTGAACAACACTTACAATCGGATAAACAAAACCTTCCCAAGCACTGGTCAAGTCTGTGGGTGATGGTTTGGCGGGGCAATCCGGATGTGAATGGAACACACCAATAATTTCCTTACCACTTCCCCTAAGCTCTGAATCAACAGATTGATAACCTGCAGGATCAAGCTGAAACCGATCTGCCGCACGTTCTTCATTGATGTTGGTCACCTGACGCACGTCGACCACTTGCCAGCCATCCGTATTCGCTGCGCCAACAAGTAAGCCGCATATTTCATCAGGGTAGCCTCGTTCCGCAATGGATTGCATATCTTTAAGTGCTGATGCTGCAAACACACAACATTGCTCACTTTCTTGAGTATGAATCACATCCAAATATGCTTTGTTTAAAAAACGTTCCGGTACTGGGATTGAAATATCACTCATTTATAAGACCTTAGAAAACTGATTCTTTTGAGCTTTTTGTCGTAAATGTTCATCGAACACCATAGCCACATTGCGAATCATCAAACGCCCAGCAGGCAATACTTCTAATCCTGCCTCATTAAACTGTAATAACCCATCACTTTCCATTTCTCTTAAATCTGCAAGCGAATCTGAGAAGTGTTCTTTAAAATTAATATGGAATGTTTGCTCAAACTGAGAGAAGTCTAACGCAAAATCACACATCAAACGCATAATCACAGCCCTGCGCACATGATCTTCATCCGATAATGTATAACCTCGGAACACAGCCAATCCATCTTCTTGAATAGCAGCTGCATAAGCATCCATTTCTTTTTGATTTTGAAAAAAGCTTCCGCCCACATAACCAATCGATGTCAAACCCAAACCAATCAAGTCGCAATCAGCTTGCGTGGAATAACCTTGGAAATTACGATACAATTTACCTTCTTGCTGAGCAAGGGTCAGCTCATCATCAGGCTTGGCAAAATGGTCCATGCCAATAAAAACATACCCAGCATCAATCAACTTATTAATACTATGCTCTAAGATGTTCAGCTTTTCTTGTGGACTTGGCATCGCAGACTCATCAATACGTCGTTGTGGCATAAACATCTCAGGTAAGTGTGCATAGTTAAATAGTGCAATTCTATCTGGGCTAAACTCAATAATTTGATTTAATGTGGCATCAAAAGTTTCCACAGTTTGATGTGGCAAACCATACATCAGATCGATATTCATGGATTTAAAGCCTTCACGCCTTGCATCATTAAGTACGTTTAAAGTTACTTCCTTGCTTTGGATACGGTTGACCGCTTTTTGCACGATAGGGTCAAAATCTTGCACCCCCATGCTCATGCGGTTAAAGCCTACTTCTCTAAGCGTTTTTACCGTTTCAGGCGTGCATTCTCTGGGGTCCATTTCAATGCTGTATTCAGCGCTATCATCATCCACAAACTGAAATGATTCCCTAAGCTTACCCATCAAAGCACGAATTTGCGTATCATTTAAAAATGTGGGTGTACCACCCCCAAAATGAAGCTGGGTCACTAGTCGCGCACTACCAACTAAACCTGCAACCTTATCAATTTCTTGAAACAATAAATCCAAATAAGGCTGCGCACGGTCATACTTTTTGGTCACAATTTTATTACAGCCGCAGTAGTAACAAACCGTATTACAGAATGGTATATGTATATATAAAGATAGTGGTGTTTCATCGGATGCTACGCACTTTAAAGTCTCAGCATATGCGGCTGACCCAATACCATCATGAAACATGGGCGCTGTTGGGTATGAGGTATACCTTGGCCCTGCTTTATCATGTTTTTTAATTAAATCTAAATCAAATAAATCGGCACCACCCAAACGGGCAGTGCCTTGGCTGTTCTTTTGCATTATTCTGCTGGTTGGCTTTGATTTTCTTGGATAAAAGCAACAATCGCATCAATCTCTGCTTCGGAAAGCTTATGACCAAATTTTGGCATACGTTTTCTACCATTGGTAATCGTTGTTTTTAACACTTCTGAATCTGTATTCATGGATGCAACCATAGGTCCAACTTTTTTCTTGTTAATAGCATGACACATTTTACATTTTTTCTTAAATAGCTTTGCGCCATCTGGCATATCCGACGCAATTGCTGGTGATGAAACCAATGCCAATGCAGCCAAACCAGCTAGTATACTCATTGTTTTTTTCATAAAATAGCCCCTATTCTTATATTACTTTCATATGCTTGCATGCATACAAGGGCATATTATACCCAGTAATAACCATTTACAATATATTGCTTTTGTACCAGACCTTCGCTGATACTTCATCATCAAATAATCCATCCATTTGTGCCTCATAAGCTTGGTTTATCACTTTCCCCATCTCAGAAGAACCCACCATGCCCCATACTAAAAGTAACTTACCTGTCACAATCGCGGAGGCAGCTTGTCCCTCAACATCAAGCTGCTTTGCAAGCTCTAACCATGCCAAAGCAGGTCTACTTCTAGGAGCAGGGTTGCGCCCACATGCATCCGCTTCTGTTAACATTTCCCACATTTGAATATTGGATGGTGCCAATCGCTTAGCCAACCGCTTTACTGCCCGTGGCGTAACCTCACCTGAAAAGTGCGCCACATGTTCTTTCACCAAGGGTGTCACGTGTTGAACCAGCCTTCTGGGCACACCAATAGATTGAAGGAAAGAAACACTTGGTTTTATACCTGCTTGCCCATGGTTAGGTGAAATAAGCTTACCCCCTCCATCCGTCACTGTTGTTAGTGGTTTACCCAAGTCATGACAAAGTGCCGCAAACATTAGTGTCGACTTATCTTGCACTGAAAGCTTTCTTTCTCCGGCCAACCTAGCCGCTTCATCTACTACTAAACAAGTATGAACCCAAACATCCCCTTCTGGGTGCCAATGCTCATCTTGCATACAACCCTGCAAAGCCAACAGCTCAGGATACAAGGTGTCCCAACCCATATCTTTTAACGCCTTCAAACCTAAACTTGGTTGCGTTGCCTTGCTCCATTTTAGCCATTCTTGCCAAATTCTTTCCACAGAAAGCGCTTGTGCCTCAGGCAGGATTCCCCGACATAATAAGGCAGTTTCTTTATCAAGCGTCAAACCAAATCGAGCAGAAAATTGCATAGCGCGAAGTGGCCTGAGTGGATCTTCAACAAACGCAGAAGATACATG
>JALUNK010000012.1 GCA_027055255.1 Ghiorsea sp. | reverse complement strand
CCACCAGAGAGTTGTGAAGGCATCATACGCTCAAACCCACGCAGGCCCACTTGTTCTAATTTCATGGTCACCATGGTCTGAATCACGCTTTCATCCAAGTCAGTATGTTCATGTAAAGGAAATGCCACATTTTCATACACATCCAAAGAATTTAGCAATGCAGAATATTGAAACACCATACCCACCCGCATACGCAGCTCATACAGACGTTTCATACTCACTTTTGCCAAGTCTTCATCAGCAAACAGAATCGAGCCTGATGTTGGCTTATCTAAACCCGCCAAAAGCCGTAACAATGTGGTTTTACCCGAGCCAGAACCACCCATAATCACTGTCACTTTCTTTTTTTCGATATGTAAATCAACGCCATCTAGGGCTTTAACGCCATCAAAAGCTCTCACTAAATCTTGTGTTTTAATCATAAGGAAACCTAACCATGAGCGCAATATAGACCTTCTATAGCATATGGCGCAACTTAAAAGATACTTCTGTGTTCATTTGCATTATCAAAGCCCTACACTATATTGCGCATGGTCACAAAACATGCACCCTTAGCTCAGCTGGATAGAGTATTCGCCTCCGAAGCTAGTGGTCCAAGCTAAAGATTGAAGGTTGTGACCAAATGAAAGGATAAAGATACCAAAGGTTTAAACGACCTTGGGCTAACGCTCAAAAATGTTGCGTGACCATGTTGTGACCAACCTGTGACCACAACTATTGAACAGCTATTATTTTACAATAGTTTACGCGTGGTCACGTGAAAGATGCACCCTTAGCTCAGCTGGATAGAGTATTCGCCTCCGAAGCGAAAGGCCAGTGGTTCGAATCCACTAGGGTGCACCATTTTTATCTTTAATATCAATAGTTTGCAATTATGATTCACTTCTGCCGAAAGAAAGCTGTGGCCATTTCGTGACCAAACCTCTTATTTCTATTTTCTATGATTTAAATCGAGGTTGGTCGCAATATCTTCCCAAAGGATGGGCTAAAAATCCAATTAAAATTTCTTCGTTAGATGCTCAACTTTCAAAAGCAAAAGGGTTTAAAATTTGCCTTCTCCAAAGACTGGTTCGTTCAACCTCACTTAACCCAGCTTCATCACAAACTTGCAACCAATTATCTTCAATAACTTGCACCTGCTTTTCAATGCTTTTCCGAGCCTCTTCTTTCGACAATAAAAAATGATGTGCAGCTTCAATGCAATGTGAAAGTTTACTTTTGCGTTCATTTCCAGAAATCAACATCGCTTGAGCAGCCTCATTTCCAGCTCTACTTTGCGGGCATATATCATACGCGGGTGTGAGTGACAGCATCTCACCATTCCAAAATGCAGCATGATTCCTTGCATGGTCATCGGTATTACCTATAAGTATATTAAAAACAAGACGTGAAAAAAGTTCTTTAAGCGTCTTGGGTACTTCGTCAAAATGATAACGAACAATTTCAGCCAATTTTTCGTAACTCGCATAACGCGCCATAAGCTCATCCAACTCAAATAAAGTCAACGCAGAAACCATGCACTTTCGTTGCCATCCATCAGAATGATACACACGGTCGAAACGTTCAATCAGCAACACATCCTTATGCGAAGATTGGGTTAACAACACCTCAGCCGCATCAAGCCCAGCTAGCTTTGCCAAGCGCATCGCTACATACTCAGCTTTTACCACATTATACACATCACTGCTTGCAGAAAATTTAGCAACATACTTCTTATCATCCGACTCAATCAATGCCTTAGGACGAGCGCCGCCAATAGAGCTGCCATGATGAAGAGCCTGATCCAGTTCAGGCGTAAGCGGAATCCCCTGCTCAACCCGTTTGGCTGATTCCATCAACTCATCCAAGGAAACATTTACAGAGCACCTTGGCACATACTCAGTTGGTGAACGTTGAAAATCCAACGCACCAATTCTATCTGAACCCGACTCAAGCAAATATGTAATTTCATCAATTTGAGCTGTATCCACACCATCAGTTTTGCGCCCAAACTTCTTATTCATCAGAACCCGCCTACCCCAAGCATCTGGAGAAGCATCACGAATACAATTGGGCATACTCAAGCCATCTAGCAGTGGCAGCCTACCTGAACGAAGTGGCAATTCTTTATCATAAATAGAAATCTTGTTTTCTCTTTCAAGGTAGCTTTTACCATAGTAAAAAAAAACTTGCTCCCCTTCAACGACCAACTTCCCTGCCACAACAGGTGCAGTTTCATTAGGAAGCCATATCCATACATAAGCCTCTGTATTCTGTTTAGAAGTCATCATCTACAACCTGACTACCTTGACGCACATATTTGGGCAGAAGAGCAATTTTATCATCCACACGCTCAATATGCTTCCGCAATGGCATATGTTCACTATCAAACAGTTTAATACCAACAAGGTTAGCAACTTCAAACACCAGCCCTATGGCACAAGATAAATCCCCTTTCTCAATCTTTTGAAGTGTAGCCCGAGAAATATTTGCACGACTAGCCAAGTCATGCTCTGTCCACTTCCGTTGCTTCCGCCCTAGTTTGATTTGCTTGCCCAGCAAAGCCGTCGCCTCAACGCAATAATCAGAATAAGTTCTAGTTTTAACCATAATACAACCCATGTGCCTCATATAATAGTCACATAGTATCCATATGATTATTATAATAGTCAATATATTATAAATATAGTGTGTTAAAAGGGTAGTGGTCACATTACCAGCGGTTTATCCTCCGAAGCGAAAGGTCAGTGGTTCGAATCCACTAGGGTGCACCATTTTCGAAAAAGTATGATTACGATCAGGAACCCGTAGCATACTTTAACGCTCAGTTCTTTGAGCAGGTATAAAGACTTTCACTGACATTTCATGCAAGGTTAATTGAATAACTAGTACTCCGTCCCCCACCTTCATCTTTCCCCAAGGCTCCCTTATCAATTAAATCTAAAATATCGCGATAAGCTGTATCTTGAGAACACTTTGTAATCTTTGCCCATTTCGTAGATGTCAGTTTTCCTTCAAATCCATCCAATAGCATATTGAGCATTTTAATCTGCCGTTGATTAAAGGCTACCTTCGCAAAGCGCTCCCAGAATTGAGCCTTGTTCATAACACTACTAAGCAAATCGCCAGACCCCTCTATTGCTCGTAACAGACAATTAAGAAACCACTCTTGCCACGAACTAATGTTGAGCTTGCCTTTCTGGGTCTGCTCTAGGATTTTGTAATACGCTTTATTCTCCAATCTGATTTGTGCTGACATGCTGTAGAAGCGTTGACTTGAATATTCTGACCTCGCTAGAGCCATATCGGCTACAGCGCGGGCAATGCGGCCATTTCCATCTTCAAACGGATGAATAGTTACAAACCATAAATGCGCTACACCTGCTTTCAGAAGCGGGTCAATATCAACCTTATTTTCGAACCATGACAAGAAGATATCCATTTCAGCAGGCAAACGTGAAGCAGGAGGAGCTTCGTAATGAACCTTCTCTCTACCAAATGGACCTGAAATAACTTGCATAGGGCCATTATTATCATCCCGCCACTGACCAACCCTAATCTTCGTCATGCCACTCCGACCTGTCGGAAATAAAGATGCATGCCAGGCAAAAAGCCTCTCTTCAGTCAGAGGCTCGGCATAATTGCTGGTAGCATCCATCATCATCTCAACAACACCTTCAACATTCCGATCGCTTGGAACAAGACCACCTGCATCCATACCAAGCCTGCGAGCAATAGATGACCGAACCTGCTGACGCTCTAGTGTTTCTCCCTCGATTTCACTCGACTTGATAACATCGTCCGTAAGAGCCCTTAAATGAGCCTCTTTTCTTTCATTAAAACCCAAGCTTTCCATTTTTCCCAGAAGTCGGCCTTGTTCCCGAGAAACATGTGCTAGGAGTTTTACAAGGTCTTGATTATCCCAAGTAAATAAAGGCCAATCCGTGTTTTGCCATAAATACATATGCAACTCTCCGCTAATTATGCGGATATTGTGCATCATATTCTCCGCATACACAAAATTTAATCCGCATATTGTGCGGGTTAAAAAGTGATAATATCCGCATCAGACTTTTTAAAATAATAACTGGAGGCACAACAACCTTTCCGAAAATGCCATTTATATTTAAATGATTATCTTACTTACAGCTATAAAAAGATAACGGTCGCTTGGCATAGTTATCACCCTCCGAAGCCGAAGACCAGTGGTTCGAATCCACTAGGGTGCAACACCTTAGGCTATCTTATTATATCAATACGCATTTTTATTTTTAAACCCTTTAAACATGGTAAAGAAAAATATTTTCAAGTCCAACCAGAGTGACCAATGTTGGATATACTCCAAGTCATATTCTACCCTTTTTTTCATCTTATCAATGGTATCTGTTTCACCACGCCAACCATTAATTTGTGCCCAACCTGTAATCCCTGGTTTAACTTTATGCCGCCACATATAACCTTTAATCAACTTACGGTATTGCTCATTATGTGCCACAGCATGCGGTCTAGGCCCCACCACGCTCATGCGACCCTGTAACACATTGATAAACTGGGGAAGCTCATCCAATGAAGTTCGACGTAAAAACAACCCTAATCGCGTCACTCTAATAT
>JALUNK010000011.1 GCA_027055255.1 Ghiorsea sp. | reverse complement strand
CTGTTAATTTGGATGAAGTTCGAGCCAAAGTGATCGAGCTTGTACCGTCCTGTTCTGAACTCGCAGAAGCGTGGTCGGGTGATAAAGATGCTCGGACTATTTTTGTGCCTTCGGCGAGAAATAAAGGTACTTCATACTTGCCACAACAGGCGAGAGATACCAAAACATTGGACTTGGTGAGCCGTTATTCAATATATCGTGAAGGTGCATGGGTTAGAGCCTCAGACTTATTGGTGGAAGCTGGGAATATTCACGCTTTAGATGATGTGATTGTGCACCCTGATACATTAGCAGATCTTGGCTTAGAAGAAGGTAAACTTAAGCTTGTCACGGATGATGGTGAATCTACTTTTGATGTTGGTTTGCGTACAGATGTGTCGCCCGGTGTTGTCTTTGTTTCTAAGCGAGGTGCTGCGGGTGATTTGTCCAGTGCAACAAGTGTTGACTTGGAAGGAGGTCAATAATGGATGTGTTAGACATGGCTTTACAGGTGCTTATTTGGGCTGTTGAAATTGTAGCAGTGGTATTGCCACTTGCGCTCGCTGTTGCATACACAACATATGCAGAGCGCCGTATTATTGGTTGGATGCAAGTGCGTCAAGGTTGTAACCGTGTTGGACCATGGGGATTGTTTCAGCCATTAGCAGATGGGCTGAAAATGTTCATGAAAGAAACGATTATTCCAGCACGTTCTAATAAGTTCTTATTTGTTGCAGCACCTGTGATGTCTTTGATGCCAGCCTTTTTGGCATATGCTGTGGTCCCCTTTGGTGAAACATCATTGTTTGGCTTCTGGGATGAGCCTCATGTTATGGCAATTGCAGATTTAAATGTTGGTGTTTTATATGTCATGGCAATTTCAAGCTTGGGTATTTATGGTATCTTAATGGCGGGTTGGGCATCAAACTCTAAGTATGCTTTGATTGGTGCTATTCGGGCAGTATCTCAAATGATTTCGTATGAGATTGCGATGGGCTTTTCCATTGTCTGTGTGCTTATCCTTGCGGGCAGCCTAAGTCTTACAGATATTGTGCATGCACAAAATGGCGGCATTCTACATTGGTACTTTATTCCGCTATTTCCGATGTTTATTGTTTATTTTATATCAGGGGCGGCAGAGACGAATCGCTCACCCTTTGATTTACCCGAAGGTGAAGCTGAGCTTGTAGCTGGTTTCTTTGTTGAATATTCAGGCATGTGGTTTGCAGTGTTTGCTTTGGCCGAATATGCTGCCATGATTTTAATTGCTTTGATGACGTCGATTTTATTCATGGGTGGCTGGAATCCGCCATTTGAATTTTTAAGTTTTATTCCAGGCACAGTGTGGCTGTTGATGAAAACATCATTCTTCATTTTTGTGTTTATTTGGTTCCGTGCAACATTCCCACGTTATCGTTATGACCAATTAATGCGCTTGGGTTGGAAAGTATTTTTGCCATTGGCAATGGCTTGGGTCGCAGTGGTAGGTATCTTCACTTACACGCCAGTATTATCAGACTTTATTGGCTTCTGGCAGCCGTGGAGGTGATGGCATGATTAAACGTACACTCAAAACATGGTTGTTATGGGAGCTTGTGATGGGGCTTGCTTTAACAGGCCGTTACTTGTTTAAGAAAAAGATTACAGTGCAATACCCTGAGGAACGGACATGGTTGTCACCGCGTTTCCGTGGATTACACGCGCTTCGTCGTTATGAGAATGGTGAAGAGCGATGCATTGCTTGTAAACTATGTGAAGTCACATGTCCGGCTTTAGCGATTACCATTGAATCTGAAGAGCGAGGTGATGGTTCGCGCCGTACCACACGCTATGACATTGATATGACAAAATGCATTTTCTGTGGTTTCTGTACTGAGGCGTGTCCTGTGGATGCGATTGTTGAAACCCAAGAATTTGAATATGCATCAGAGACAAGAGAAGCTTTGTATTATACCAAAGATATGTTGTTGGATGTTGGCAAGCGCTATGAGCCACAAATTGCATCAAATATTGCTGCTGATGCGCGTTATCAGTAAGGGAGTGGAGATAATATGTTAGAAACTGCATTCTTTTATTTGTTTGGCGGGTTGGCTGTGTTTGCTGCTCTTGGTGTGATTTTATCTGCCAATACGATGTATTCAGCGATGTGGCTGATTTTATGTTTTTTCAATGCTTCGGGCTTGTTTTTCCTCTTGGATGCAGAGTTTTTAGGTATTGTGCTGATATTGGTTTATGTGGGTGCTGTCATGGTGCTGTTTATGTTTGTGGTTATGATGTTGGAGGTTAACAAAGCGCAGAAGCGTGAAGGTTGGCTCAACTATTTACCCGTAGGCGGCATGGTTGCCTTAATCTTGTTTATTGAGCTGATTGCGGCGTCCACCAGTGGCATCTTTAGCACTGGTAATATGGCGATGGCATCACATATGGGTGCAGAAGTGAACAACACGGTTGAAATTGGCAAAGTGTTATACACTGAGTATTTATTGGGTTTTGAAATTGCTGCAATTATTTTGTTGGTGGCACTGATTGGTGCGATTGTTCTGACATTGCGCGAACGCAAAGATGCGAAGTATCAAAATATTTCTAAGCAGGTGCAGGTACGCAAAGAAGATAGGCTGCGTAAGGTGAGTATGTAATGATTCCATTATCTAATTTTCTAATTGTTGGTGCTATTCTATTTAGCCTAGGTGTGGTTGGGTTATTCCTTAATCGTAAGAATGTTATTGCAATATTGATGTGTATTGAATTGATGCTGTTGGCTGTAAATATTAATTTTGCTGCATTCTCTCATTTTTTGGGCGACTTGGGTGGTCAAATTATGGTCTTTTTCGTCTTAACGGTTGCGGCATCCGAGGTTGCAATTGGCTTGGCCATTTTAGTTGCATACTATCGTCAGCGTCGTTCAATTGCCGTTGAAGATATCAATACATTACAGGGTTAAGAGGAGTTCATCGTGGTGCATGCGACAACAGAAATGACGTTGAACACAGTGGAGCTGATGGCTATTCCATTGCTTCCATTGTTTGGGGCAATGGCAGCAGGTTTATTTGGTTGGGTATTAAAGGATAAGTTAAGCCATTGGATTACTTCAAGTTGTGTGATTCTATCAGCCCTTCTATCGATTCATGTGTTTACACAGGTTCTCAATGGTGCAGAGTTTTATGGCAACTTTTGGACTTGGATTGCTTCAGGTGACTTGGTCGTCAATATAGGGATGATGATTGACCCACTAACGACCATTATGATGGTTACGGTGACTGTCGTTTCTGCTTGCGTACATATTTATACCATTGGTTATATGCATGGTGACCCTGGTTATCCACGTTTCTTCTCCTATATTTCTGCGTTTACTTTTTCCATGCTTGTTTTGGTGATGGGCAATAGCTTTTTCACCTTATTCTTTGGTTGGGAAGCGGTGGGTTTGTTCTCCTACCTATTAATTGGTTTCTGGTTTAAGCGTGAGTCTGCAACCACAGCAGCCATGAAAGCCTTTATTGTTAACCGTGTGGGTGACTTTGGTTTCGCCATTGGTATTTTAGCAGTATGGTATTATTTCGGCACTGTGGACTACCGTGAAGTCTTTGCTTTGGTGGAAGGTTTTGTCGCCACCAACCAAGTGATGCATTTTATGGGTATGGATGTTGAAGCTTTAACCTTTATTTGTTTGGCATTGTTTGTGGGTGCGATGGGTAAATCTGGTCAGGTACCATTACACGTTTGGCTTCCTGATTCTATGGAAGGTCCAACGCCTATTTCAGCATTGATTCATGCGGCAACTATGGTTACAGCAGGTGTATTTATGGTAGCGCGTTTATCACCGATGTTTGAATATTCAGAAGTAGCATTGGCAGTGGTGATTATTGTCGGAACGATTACTGCATTTATGTGTGCCACCATTGGCCTAGTACAAAATGATATCAAACGTGTGATTGCGTATTCAACATGTTCTCAGCTTGGTTATATGTTTGTAGCACTGGGTATTTCCGCATACCCGATTGGTATTTTCCACCTAATGACCCACGCATATTTTAAGGCACTATTATTCTTAGCAGCGGGTTCAGTGATTCACGCAGTTCACCACAATCAAGATATTCGTTTGATGGGGCAGTTGCGCAAATATATGCCGATTACGTATATAACAATGTTGTTGGCAGGTTTAGCGCTGGCAGGAATTCCGCCCTTTGGTGGATTCTTCTCTAAAGATATGATTATTGAAGCAGCCTATGCCAGAGATATGGGTTGGGTCAGTGAAGTAGCCTACTGGGCATTGATGTCGGGTGTGTTTATGACTGCCTTTTATACCTTCCGCATGTTCTTCCTAACATTCCATAATTCAGATCGTGTACCTGCGGAAACCAAAGCACATGTACATGAATCACCTTGGGTGATTACCGTACCATTGATGATTCTTGCTGTTGGCGCTGTTGGCGCTGGTATGTGGGGAGATTGGGGATTGCACATGACCTCTGAAGAAGTTGCGCATGGTTACTTCCGCGACTCTATGATGATTTTAGAAGAGCATAATCCATTGGTGAAACTTGAGCTATTGGAAGAAGATCATACGAAGTCTCACTTTTGGTTAGAATACGGCGCATTGATACTTGCCCTGTCTGGTATTTTTAGTGCATTCTTTATGTACTTTAAAGAAAGCCCACTGCCTGCGAAGTTAGCAGCGATGTTCCCGGGTGTTTATCAGTTCTTGTTGAACAAATGGTACTGGGATGAGTTATATGCCGTTACCATTGTTAAGCCTACTCGTGCCTTGGGAACATTCTTCTGGCAGAAAGGTGATTTGGCGATGATTGATAGAGGGCTGATTCATGGCGTGATTGTGAATTCAGTAAAAGCAGGCGCATCATTTATGCGTAATATTCAAAGTGGTATGGTATATCATTATGCCTACGCCATGGTTATCGGTGTGTTTGGTTTACTAACATATCTGATGCTTAACGCGTAAGGGGAGAAGATTGATGATGGAGTTGAATAACATGCTTGATTTTCCAATCTTGTCTTTGGCAATCTTTTTGCCAACATTTGGTGCGCTCATTATTTGGTTGTTTATCAAAAATGATAATGCTGTTCGTTGGGCGGCACTACTTACATCCGTGGCAACTTTTATTGTCACATTGCCACTGATTTTTATGTTTGATACCTCAACGGCGGACATGCAGTTTGAAGAGTTTCATCCATGGATTGAAGCATTTAATGTAAACTATCATTTAGGTATAGATGGTATTTCTATGCCATTTATCGTGCTTACAGGTTTGCTTATTATTATCTGTATTGCATCAGCTTGGAAATGTATTCAAACCCGCGTTAAAGAATATATGCTTTCATTCTTAATTCTTGAGACAACACTGATTGGTGTGTTCTCAGCATTGGATGTGATGTTGTTCTACTTTTTCTGGGAAGCGTTATTGATTCCTATGTATTTGATGATTGGCGTGTGGGGCGGCAAGAATCGTATTTATGCTACTGTTAAGTTCTTCCTCTACACATTAGCAGGTTCAGTGTTGATGCTGGTTGCAGTGCTGGCGATGTATTTTGAAGCAGGGCACACATTTAGTATGCTGGATTTGATGGATTATCCATTCAACTTCCAATGGCAGTTCTGGATTTTCCTTGCTTTCTTTATTGCTTTTGCAGTGAAGGTGCCGATGTGGCCTGTGCATACTTGGCTGCCAGATGCACATACTGAAGCACCAACAGCAGGTTCGGTGATTCTAGCGGGTATCTTATTGAAAATGGGTGCGTATGGTTACCTTAGGTTCTCATTACCTATGCTGCCTGATGCATCACAATATTTTGCACCCATGATGATTGGTTTAAGCCTTGTTGCGATTGTTTACATTTCCTTGGTCGCCATGATGCAACGTGATATGAAGCGATTGATTGCTTATTCATCGATTGCACATATGGGCTTTGTTACTTTGGGTACATTTGTGTTTACCGTCCAAGCCCTAGAAGGTGCAGTGTTGGGTATGATTTCTCATGGCTTTATTGCTGCTGCACTCTTCCTTTGTGTGGGTGTAATGTACGATAGGTTACACACACGTGAAATTGGCGATTATGGCGGTGTAGTCAATCAAATGCCTATTTTTGCTGCGGTTATGTTATTCTTTTCTATGGCAAACATTGCGTTGCCGGGTTCTTCTGCATTCATTGGCGAAATTATGGTGCTGCTGGGCACGTTTGCAGCTGACCCTGTTCACTTGTCGGTTTCTGCGAAGTGGATTGCAATTGCAGCCACCATCAGCGTTGTGCTGTCGGCATGTTACACACTTTGGATGTACAAACGTGTGATTATGGGTGATGTGATTAAAGATACGGTGCGCTCCATGGGTGAAATGAGCAAACGTGAGTTTGCTTTGTTTGTACCGTTGATTCTTTTAACATTATGGGTGGGTTTCTACCCAGTGCCTGTTTTAGATTTATTACACGCATCGGCTGCTCATTTGGTTGAGCAGGCTACAACAACAAAACTCGATGCTGCTGCAGCATTAATAGAACATTCAACGGCGTTAAGCGCCGCTGCGAATTGAGGTTAAACATTATATGGCTGACGTAGTTTTTCCCTTCCCCTTTCCAGAGCATTTGGATTTAATTTTACCCGAAATCATCATGGCGGTGATGGGTATGGTTGTATTGTTGATGAGTGTGTTCATCTCTAAATCCAAGCAAAACATTGTAGCATGGACATCTATTGTTACCTGCGTTGTTGTGGCTGCAACCGTACTTAATGTAGCTGGCCAAGATGTCACTACGACATTTTATGGTTACTTTGAACTGGATGCTTTCGCAGCTTATGCAAAAGTTTTGATGTTGGTGGCAACTGTGTTTGCCATGATTTTATCACTCAATTATATCAAAGATCTTGCCAATATTGGTGAGTATTACACATTGATGATTTTCTCAGTGCTGGGTATGATGTTAATGGTTTCAGCAACCAATTTTGTGGTTATGTATCTAGGCTTAGAATTGATGGCATTGTCCGTTTATGTACTTGTAGCTTATGAACGTGATGTGTTGCGTTCAACCGAAGCTGCATTGAAATACTTTATTCTTGGTGCATTGTCATCAGGTATGCTTTTGTATGGTATTTCATTCTTATACGGCAGCACAGGCAGTTTCATGTACACCGAAATGGGTCCATTGATTGCATCCAGTGGTGAAGATGCAAGGTTGGCAGTGCTCACGGGTATGCTGTTTGTATTGGCAGGCCTTTCTTTTAAAGTTTCAGTTGCACCATTTCATATGTGGACACCAGATGCATATGAAGGCGCACCAACCCCAGTGACGGCATTTATGTCTGTTGCACCTAAAGTGGCGGGTCTTGTGGTGTTTATGCGTGTTCTGATTGATGTGTTACCAGGCTTACAAGAAGAATACACAACCTTGCTAATTTTCTTATCAGTGCTTTCCATGGCTGTGGGCAACTTGGCTGCGATTGCGCAGCGCAGCATTAAACGCATGTTAGCTTATTCAACCATTGGGCATGTCGGTTTTATGCTCTTGGGTATGATTGCGGGTACAAGTGCTGGTTATGCAGGCATTCTAACTTACATGACGATTTACTTATTTATGACTATGGGTGTGTTTGGTATTATTATCATGATGCGCCGCGATGATATTCAGGGTGAATTGCTCGACGATTTCGCAGGTTTATCAAAGGTACGCCCCGGTTATGCATTAGCCATGGCTTGTTTGATGTTTTCCATGGCAGGTATTCCATTCTTGGGTGGCTTCTGGGCAAAATATGTAGTGTTTATCGCAGTCATTGAGCAAGGGCACATTATCTTAGCTACACTTGGTGTGTTGTTCTCTGCAATTGGTGCATTTTATTATATCCGTATCGTCAAATATATGTATTTTGATGAAGAACGTGTTGCATTCAACTTTGCTAAAGAATTACCACTACAAGTCACTGTGGTTGTGTCTACCTTGATTATTGTTGCTGTGGGTCTCTATCCAGAGCCAATTATGGAAATGTGCAAAAGTGCTGTTGTAGGTCTTCTGTAATAGTCCTGTTTAGAATCTTAAAACCCGTCAGAGATAAGTATTTCTGGCGGGTTTTCTTTTGAGGCATCCATGAAGTTAGATGTTTTATATTTAACCTTATATTGTGGTTTGATATTTTATTTATCCCATCAGCCCACACTGCCTTTACCCATGGCCTTTCCACACCAAGATAAGTTGGTGCATGGTTCAGCCTATGCGGTGATGGCATGGTTGGCATGGCGAGCTTTTCGGCATGGGAAGATACCTAAGCTTTGGTTGGCGATAGTATCGGTGGGCTTTTGTAGCATGTATGGTGTATCGGATGAATTTCACCAGTCTTTTATTCAAGGGCGTGATGCTGATGTTTGGGATTGGGTTGCTGATACGATGGGTGCCGCTTTGATGGTAAGTATAATTGGGCTGAGAAGCAGGATTAAGGAACAGAAGTGAGCAAGAAAATGATAAAGGTATAGGCGAGGGGCGAGGATGATAGCACCGCTATCATTGAACACCTCAACGCATAGCTTGGTCATTTTAAGCTTACGTTAAGGAGAAGTTATGCGAGCAGGTGTGGATGAAGTCGGCCGCGGCCCTCTGGCTGGCCCTGTTGTGACTGCCGCTGTCATACTCTCACCCAACGACCCTATGCTGGGTCAGTATAGGGATTCTAAAAAAGTATCTGAGAAAAAGCGGCTAAAAATTTATCATCATATTCGTAAACATGCCGTGAGTTTTGCTGTGGCCGATGCCAGCTTAGAAGAAATTGATGAATTGAATATTTTACACGCCACCATGAAGGCCATGACCAAGGCAGTGCTCAAGCTTGATGTGCAGCCTTCATCTGTGGTTGTCGATGGTAATCGTGTGCCTGAAGGTATGCCAGTGCCGACCACGGCCGTGATTGGTGGTGATGATAGCGTGCAAGAAATTGCTGCGGCATCGATATTAGCTAAGGTGGTGCGTGATAGGTTGATGTGCGCTTACGATTATCAATACCCTGAATACCACTTTGCCAAGCATAAGGGTTATGGCACCAAGGCACATATGGACGCATTAAACCAATATGGAGCTTGCCCCATTCACCGAAAATCTTTTGCGCCGATTGCCAAGTTGGTTAAGCAGTTAACACTTTATTAACCCCCTTGTTTGTTAGCTAAGCCTAGTGCTTTCTAAGTTATAATGTCTATGTTTTAAGCAAGTATCATAGGAGATGTGGTTGAAGTTTCTCATGATAACTTAGACATGCCGAAATCAAATGTTAGTATTACCCACATTTAAATGATGGGATTAGGAAGAAAACCGATGAAAATTGTTGTTGCTGCACTATATCACTTTGCAACCTTAGAAGACTTTAGAGCCATGCGCGAGCCGTTGCAGGCGTTTTGCGATGGGCATGGTATCAAAGGTTCGTTGCTGCTGGCTGAAGAGGGCATCAATGGTACGGTGGCAGGCTCTCGCCAAGATATTGATGACCTTTTGCATTATCTGCATAGCGATACGCGTCTTCAAGGTTTAGAGCACAAAGAATCCTATGCGGATGAGCAGCCTTTTTATCGCATGAAAGTGAAGCTGAAAAAAGAAATCGTGACCATTGGCATTGATGGGGTGAACCCGAATGTATGCGTGGGTACTTATGTTGAGCCTAAAGATTGGAACGATATTATTTCTGACCCTGAAGTGCTGGTGTTGGATACGCGCAATGATTATGAATATGAAATTGGCACATTTAAAGGCGCGATTGACCCTAAAACAGATACATTCCGCGAGTTTCCAGACTATGTTGCTAAAAACTGTGACCCTGAAAAGCATAAAAAAGTCGCCATGTTTTGCACGGGTGGTATTCGTTGCGAGAAAGCATCTTCATTTATGCTACAGCAGGGTTATGAAGAGGTGTATCACCTTAAAGGTGGCATACTCAAATATCTCGAAGAGGTGGATGCAGAAGACAGCTTATGGGAAGGCGAATGTTTTGTGTTTGACGATAGGACAGCCGTCAAACATGGCTTAGAAGTTGGCGAATACCGTTTGTGTAGAGGTTGCCGCTGGCCATTGAGCGAGAAAGACAGGCAATCAGAGCACTATCGCGAAGGTATATGCTGCTCGCGTTGCCATGATGTGCTTACACCTGAAAAATTTAAAAGTTTGGAAGAGCGCCACAAACAAGAGCTTTTAGCCAAAGCGCGCGGTGAAGCACATTTGGGTATGTCGCTCAAAGATGCACAGCGCAGAAAGCTGGAAAAGAAACGAGCTTTGGGCGCGAAAGTGCCTAAACATTTGCTCAAAGATAAAGGGCAGAAGCAGCACCGCTAATATAAGCTTATTAAGCGTTAAGGTTGAATTATCTTGCGCCTTTTGGGTTGCTTCTTTACTCTGCCGCATCTATTTATAACAGTTTTAGAGGTTTCTCATGCTTGAATCAATGCGTAAACATACACAAGGTTGGATTGCCAAGGTTGTCCTTGGTGTTATCATTCTATCTTTTGCTTTTTGGGGTATTGGTAATTATTTCACAGGCAGTCAGGTGGAAGCTGTTGCAGAGATTGATGGCGAAGCCATTTACGATGTTGATTTTGCAGCAACATATCAGCGCCAGCTTGCCAATTATGCCAATATGCTTGGCGAGCAATTCACCAAAGAATTGGCAGAACGGTTGGGTGTGAAAAACGAAACCATTCAAACCATGATTAACCGCAAGCTGATGTTGGTGGAAGCCAATCACATGGGATTGGTCACACCTGATCAAGCTGTTGCGGCAACGGTGCAAAGCACGCCACAATTTATCGAAGAAGGTAAAGGGTTTAGTCAAGCGCGTTATCAGGCTCTGATTCGCCAAATGGGTTTTGTGTCACCACGTGATTATGAAAATTATTTACGCCAAAATATCATGATTGATACATTACAAAATGCAATTTCCTCATCTGCAGTAGTGTCTGATGCAGAAGTTAAAGTTCGCTTTAAAAGCAAATATGAAAAGCGCATTGTCAGTGCATTGATTGTTGACCCTGAAAACTTAAAAGCAGCCATTGAAGTAAATGATGATGAAGCGCGTGACTGGTATGATACACATGCTTCCTTATATCAATCGCCTTTAAAGGTGGACGTACAAGTTGTTGAAATTAATAAAGAAGAGCTGATAGGAAATATTGAAATAAGCAATGCTGATGTTGAGCAAGCTTATGCAGAACGCGAATCAGAATTTGTGACCCCTGAAAAACGAAGAGCAGCCAATATTTTGGTAAGCGTAACGCCTGGTTCTTCTGATGAAGTTAAACAAGAAGCATTGGCAAAAATTAAGGCTGCTAAAGCGCGAATTGATGCAGGTGAATCATTTGCAGATGTGGCGAAAGATGTATCGGATGATGTTACATCATCATCAGGTGGTGACTTAGGATTTTTCGCACGCGGTGCCATGGTTCCTGAATTTGAAGAAGCTGCTTTTGATCAGTTACAAGTTGGTGAAGTGAGTGAGCCAGTAGAAACACAGTTTGGTTATCACTTGGTTCAACTTAACGCGATTCAAGAAGAACAAGTTAAACCGCTTGCTGAAGTAAAAGATAGGCTCATTGAAGAACTGCGTAACGAAAAAGCATCTGAAGAAGCGTATGTGTTATCGGGCGACTTGGATAATGCATTGGGCATGGAAGACACGCTAACTGCTGCGGCAAAAGTAGTCAGTTTACCTGTAAAAAGTTTGGGTTCATTAACCGTCGAAAACATGTTGGTATACCCGCTATTTATTGGGTCTAAAGAGCTGCAGAAGAAGGTATTGGCTGCCATGCCTGGTGATGCGATTGAAATTATTGAAGTGGGTGATGGGCATTATGTTGCATTGGAAGTATTGGAACGCATTGAGCCTGCAACGAAAGCTTATGACGATGTAGCCACTCAAGTTTTTGCTGATGTGCGTAATGCTCAGGCAGAAGAACAGGCGCAAGCGATTGCTGACAAAGCTTTAGCAGCAGGGCAATCAGGTAAAGATGTTGATGCATTGGCACAACAGTTTGCCCAAGCGAAATTTATTTCTAAACCTGTTCTTCGAAATGGTGAAGGTGATGATGCAGCATGGGTATCACCTGTTCTGGCGCAAGCATTTAAAACACCTGAATCACGCTGGGCAAGTTCAACGATTCCAACATCAGAAGGCATTGCAGTCGTATTTGTACAAGAAGTGTTAGAAGCTGATGATGCTTTGTTTGCAGCAGAAGAAGAATCTTTGCGCCAAGAGGTTGTTAAAGCCAAGGGTGCAGTTCGTTTTGCGACTTGGATGGCAAGTGTACGCGGTCGCCATGACATTGATGTTAACCAACGCGTGTTGAACCGTTTTTGATGGTTTGAAACGTTTGGTGGGCTAATGCCTCAATCTATTTTTATCACGGCAACGGATACGAATGCTGGTAAAACATGGGTGACGCGCTCTTTATTGCAAGCTATGCAAGCACAAGATTTAAATGTGCAAGCGCTCAAACCTATTGCCAGCGGGGTTGAAGCGGATGGTTTGAATGAAGATGTTTCAGCCCTTTGTTCTGTGCAACCTGATAAGCAGCCTCAAGAGATTAACTTTGTAACATATGACCTACCACTTGCGCCTGCATTGGCAGCAAAGAAGCAGGACTTAGACTTTTCCCCCAAACAGTTATTAGCATGGCAAAGTAAACAGTCTACCCAATACGATATCACTTTGATTGAAGGTGTGGGTGGTCTGATGGTGCCGCTATACATGGGTGATAGACCTTGGCTGGTTTCGGATTGGTTTAAAGCGACTCAAAATGTTGAAGTGATGTTAGTGGTTCCACTTCGTTTGGGCTGTATCAATCAAACATTGTTAAGTTGTGAGCACTTACAAAGTATAGGCTGTTCGCCGAAGTGGTTGGTTTTGAATGATATAGATGGTGAAGGTTCATTTGTAGATACACAAGCCATGCTGCAACCTGTGTTGCAGCACATGTTTGACCCCTTACCTCAGTTTATATTGATGCCTCAAGACGGGTGTATGCCACATCAATTGTAAGTATCTTTACATTTTGATGCTTCTTGATGAGAATTGTCAGTGAAATGAGTAACCAAGATCAAGAACAGCATGTGCAAAATGCTCTAGAAGCTAACCTTAGGCTGCACCCGCAACAGTTGGAGTTGGGGCAAGCAGAAATGCTTACAGATGCACTTCTAAGTAAGTTCGATGACCTTGAACAACGTTTAAATACCTATATTTCAGGTGCTTCTGGTGGCGAAAAATTGCGTAAAGGTATGCAGTCGTATCTTTCGCGTTTAAATGCTAACCCACTTATCCCTTTGCACTTTCGCCTTAAAGTTTTGAAACGGTTTGAAGGTCAGTTGGACTTGTTTGATGCAGAAATGACAGCTGCGATTTTGAATGCACATAAAATTGGCATCGACATGGTGCAAAAAGAAGCACAAAAAGAAGCTGGGTACTACCCGATTTTGGTAGATATGGTGTCGCACACAATTGAACTTGCAGGGCGACTGATGCGAGAAGATTTATCTGAATATCAATCAGCTGCAATCATTACGATTCGCCAAGTATTTGATTTGATGCGTTTGGGTATGGTGATTTTACCTGAGCTTCCTGAAACTGTTGAAGAAGAGAAGAGTCGATTCTATGCTGCTGTTTCCCGATATGAACTGTTACGAAATTTAGATTTCTTTCGCTTAACTGATAAAGACCAAGTGATGGTGTTGAATGAATTAAAGCATCATATTCATGTATTGCACCCTTATTATTTAGCTAAAGGTGGCATCAAGAGTTCAGAAGTGAAGGGTTACAGTCTTATGGTGACCAACCTTAGCCGCCCACATGAAACAGCTAAAGTTGTGCCTTTTGCACCAGATACAGCCGCAACGGATTATTTGCTAATTCCCATGGATGACTTCATTGATAAACTTGTTGTTTCCATTGATAGGGCAGAAAAGGTACTGAAAGACCCCTTGTTACAAAGTAAAAACATGCAAATTGAGACGGCATTACAGACGACAGTGGTGGGTGGCAATGCTATTTTGGATGCGTTACGCACGAAATTACGGGTGTATGACCGCCAAGAATATAGTAATGCAAAGTTGACTGTAGATTGGGGGCTGGTTGATTTGATGTCCGTTTCCATTGAAGAAGATTTGGAAAAACATGGTGTTATTGCATTGGGAGCCAATGCCGCAGCTGCGCCGATTCTAAAACGCGGATCGGAATGGACAGTGTTGAACATCAGCAAGCAGGGTATTGCGATTGAACGATTGAGTTCCGAGGCTCCGAGCAGTGAAGTAGGTTATATGGTGGGATTGAACTGGACACCGCATCGTGGTGAGCCAAGGTTTGCATTCATTCGCTGGATTCGCTATCCCAAGCCTGGTGAGCAGCATATAGGTTTAGAGTTTTACATGAAAAAACATGTTGTGCTTCGTGCTGTGATGTTGAGTGTTGGTGACACGAGCAAGCATAGGCAGTGGCCAGTTCTCATGAGTTTTGATGATAATGATGAGCATACGGTCATGTTTCCTGATAGTAATATCTTTAAAGGTTTGGTGTTTAGTATTCAGCGTGGTGTACAAAAAGACCTCTTTAAAGTAACGGAGCTTTTGCAGCAGGGGCCAAATTATAGTTTATGTTTGGTTGGTGTAGCATCGGAGCTTGATACAATAAATGTTGAACAAAGCAGAGCCGAATGAATATAAACATAAGGATAAGAAATGTCTGAATTAAAAAATGATTTATTTTTACGCGCGTGTTTGCGCCAAGATGTA
Source organism: Ghiorsea sp. (assembly GCA_027055255.1). Classification (GTDB taxonomy): domain Bacteria; phylum Pseudomonadota; class Zetaproteobacteria; order Mariprofundales; family Mariprofundaceae; genus Ghiorsea. Next base: position 1,696 of record JALUNK010000011.1, on the reverse strand, counting down.
GAGCGCACACCCGTATGGATGATGCGTCAAGCAGGGCGTTATTTGTCTGAATATAGGGCAACGCGCGCCCGTGCGGGCGGTTTCTTAAACCTTTGCCGCTCGCCTGAAATGTGCAGTGAAGTGACCTTGCAGCCTATAGATATTTTGGATGCAGATGCCGCGATTTTATTTTCCGATATTTTGGTGGTTCCTGAAGCTATGGGTATGGAATTAACGTTTGGTACGGGCGAAGGGCCAAAGTTTCCTGACCCCATCACATGCAAAGCGGATGTAGAAAAGTTGCCCGTGTTGGATGATCCAACCCGAGAATTGGGTTATGTGATGGATGCAGTGAGCACCATTCGTAGAGATTTAAATGGCCGTGTACCATTGATTGGTTTTGCAGGCAGCCCTTGGACATTGGCGACCTATATGGTTGAAGGTGGTGGCTCTAAAAACTTCTCCAAAGTCAAAGCCATGATGTTTAATGAGCCTGAAACCATGCACTTATTGCTAGAAAAATTAGCCGATTCGGTTGCGGCTTATTTGAATGGTCAAATCGCCAGTGGTGCGCAAGCGGTACAAATTTTTGATACATGGGGTGGTATTTTAAATACCCGTGATTACAAGGATTTCTCATTGCAATACATGGCGCGCATCGTATCGCAATTAACGCGTGAGCATGATGGTCGTAAGGTGCCTGTGATTCTTTATTCTAAAGGTGGCATGGGCTGGCTTGAAGCCATGGCAGATACAGGCTGTGATGTGCTTGGTTTGGATTGGTCGATTGATATTGATGAAGCACGTCGTCGCGTGGGTGATAAAGTGGCTTTACAAGGTAATATGGATCCAACCATGTTGTATGCTAACCCTGAAAAAATCCGCGAGGAAGTGAAAGATATTCTTGCTAAGTTTGGTCATGGCAATGGGCATGTGTTTAACCTTGGTCATGGTATTACCCCAGATGTTCCACCAGAACATGCGATTGAATTTTTCAAAGCGGTTCGTGAAGAGTCTGTGAAGTACCACACGAAGTAAGCACAGGTGTTTACAGGTATTATTCAGGATGTGGGGCGTATTGATTCGCTAGAGCACCAAGCCAACCAATCACTATTTGTATTTGCGACCAAATTGGATATGTCAGCTTGGCAGCTTGGTGATTCTGTGGCTGTAGATGGTTGCTGTTTGACGATAACGGACTTTCCTGATGATAAAAAAAGTTTGTGGGCGGCAACCTTGTCGCCTGAAACCATCAAGCTTACGCGCTTCTCAAAACTCAATGTGGGTGATGCTGTAAACTTGGAGCCAGCGCTATGTATGGGTGATGCGTTGGGTGGTCATATGGTAAGCGGGCATATTGATGATATGGCTGAAGTGGTGTCCATTGCAAATGTTGGTGAACATAAAAAAATCACCTTTGAAGTGCCTGAGAATCTCAAACAATATATCGTAGTCAAAGGCTCGGTGACTTTAAATGGTGTGAGTTTGACGGTGAACACAGTTGAAAATAAACGGTTTTCGGTTAACTTGATTCCACACACACTGGAAAATACCAATTTGGATGGTTTGATAGAGGGTAGTGTGGTGAATCTTGAAACCGACCTTTTGGGTCGTTATGTCGAGCGGATATTGAGCTGTAAAGACGGGGCGGGAAAATGAAACACAGGAGAAGAGATGAGCCTTGACCCTTGCGAAGAACTGATTGAAGAATTGCGCG
>JALUNK010000010.1 GCA_027055255.1 Ghiorsea sp. | reverse complement strand
AACAAGAATGAAGAAACCATATGGTTCAATGCGTTCCAATTGGTATGCCAGAGGATTGGGTAGTAACCCAACAGCAACACGACCACCATCTAAAGGAGGTAGAGGAACAAGGTTGACCACAAATAAAACGATATTAATGATAATGGATGCCTGCAACATGGCAGCCAAAGGTTCAGTAAACCAGAGTAGGGCATTGGGTAAATGAATGGTGATTGAAAGTAGCCCTACAGAAATAAATGCTAAGGCGAGATTTGTCAGTGGTCCTGCTAGAGCCACCCAAACCATATCACGCTTTGGATTATTGAGTTTACGAAAGTTAATGGGTACAGGTTTGGCATAACCAAACACAAAACCAGCACCCGAAACCACCAAGAGCAAAGGAATAAGAATCGTACCGATAGGGTCAATGTGTTTTATCGGATTAAGCGTTAAGCGACCCATCCAACGGGCAGTATCATCACCCAATTTATTAGCAACCCAACCGTGGGCAACCTCATGCAACACAATGGCTAGCAATACAGGAAGTGCCCAGATGCTAATGCCTTGCAAAATAGATGTGATATCCATGGTTAAGTCACCGCCTGTAATGTTGGTAAGTATGTTTTGAGATGTGCGCTTACAATTTCGCACTCTTCAGCAGTATAAGGTGCTGCAGGAAGCACGCCCCAAACGGGTTTCGGCCAAGTGGCATCATGTTTGTAGCGGGCAATATGATGAATATGCAGTTGTGGTACGATATTACCCAGTGCTGCTATGTTTAATTTTTCCGCAGCAAAAGCTTTTTCCATTGCCTTGGCAAGCAGGCATGACTCTTGGGTCAGTTGAATTTGCTCTTGTGCAGACAAATGATGAATTTCGGATATATTTTCGCGCTGAGGTACTAAAATTAACCATGGGTATTGGTTGTCATTCATTAATAATAATAAGCACAGCTCAAAGCGACCAAGAATAAAGCAGTCTTCTACAAGTTGGGGGTGTAGTATCATAAGTATGCCTCATGGTAAAAACGATTGGCTTGAACCAAGTCGTGGGGGCGACCAATATCAAACCAAAACCCTGGATGTACCACACCTGCACATGATTGATGGGTTATGTTTTGTTGTATTGGCTCAAGTAAGGAGAAGGGTTGCTGAGCTGAATATGTGCGTAAAACATGTTCATCCCATACCGATACACCAGAAAAGGTGTATGACTTCGCTTCGCGTTTACTGATGATTCGCCCCTGCTGGAGTAAAAAATCACCATGTGGGTTATGTTTTGGGTTATTCACCAAAGCAAGAGCACTTCCATGAACAGGGCAATAATGAATGAGTTCGGTGATATCAATGTTGCTTAAAATATCAACGTTATGCACGACAACGCCCCTACCACTAGGTAATACATCAAGTGCAGTGCGTACGCCGCCGCCAGAATCTAAAAGCGATGTTTCATAACTATAATATAGGTTTGCATTGAGATGGTTGCCATTGCCTAAGCTATCCTGAATCAAGGCGGCATGGTGATGTAAGTTGATTGCAATATCATGAATGCCTTGAGCAACAAGGCTGCGGATGACGCGCACAATGGCAAGCTCATCTGCGATACACATGAGAGCTTTGGGTTTATGTTCGGTGTAAGATTTCAGACGCGTGCCCAAACCTGCGGCAAGAATAACTGCGCGTGATGTTTCGAGTGTGGATTGGGTGAAGTGGAACATGTGTGCAATGCTGCCAATATTGAACATCATCGTCTATGGGTGTCTGATGTTTATTTAGTGCTTGTATTCTTATTTCTGCAGATTAAAGTGCGGCTCGGTTTTACTGGAGGTTATCATGGCAAAGCGTTGTGACATTTGTGATAAAGGCCCTATGAGTGGCAATAATGTGAGTCATGCTCACAATACAACACGTCGTCGTTTTTTACCGAACTTACATAATGTTCGTGCACAATTAAACGGTCAGACTAAAAAAATCCGCGTATGCTCTACATGCCTACGTTCTGGAAAAGTTGTAAAAGCAGCTTAACTTTTTACGGTTCATATCAAAAGGGTGTCAGTCTTTCGACTGACACCCTTTTTTTGTTTTAACGATTTTGTATTGGAATGTTTGAGTAGTTTGAGGCTTAACTTTTTGGGATAAAGTTTGCTGGATTAATGGCTTGCCCATTACGGCGAACTTCATAATGAAGATGTGGACCAGTGGAGCGACCAGATGAACCTACGCGACCAACCATTTGATTGGCATCTACGATGTCACCAACGGCAACATTAACTGCAGACATATGACCATAACGTGTTCGGAAACCATAACCATGTTCGATTTCAACCAAGTATCCGTAGCCTTTCATTTTTCCTGCATATACAACAACACCACGGCTACCTGCCAATACAGCTGCACCAAAGCGGTTGGCAATATCAACGCCTCTATGCATAGCTTTTTGCGCAGTAAATGGATCAATGCGAATCCCAAAGTGTGAACTTAACCAGCCGCCTTCAGTGGGCCATTCATGTGGGCGCGCATTTTTTTCTTCAACACCATCTTGTAATAAATAGTTTACGGCAATCAGCTTGGTATCTAATACTGAAATTTGAGATTCAACTTGTTCTAACTGTCCAAAAAGGTCGAGGTCTGCCACAGTACTTTCAACGGGAATACGAGGCCCACCAAAGGCAGGTTGTACATCAAAATTAAATTCAGTTGGGCTAATGGAGGAAGACTGAATAAGACGTTTACCCAATGAATCAAGCCTTGCTAAGCGCGCTTGCATTTTGCCTACGGTACGTGCGTAGACATTCATTTTTTCTTGTTCAGCTTTAAATATTGTTTCAAATGCAAGTTTTTGATGTGCGAAAATTTGACGTTCTTGATGTAAATTTTCTAATGTTAAATTTAGGTCTTTTCGTACATTAAAGCTTGTATATAATGCATAAGCACCGGCGAAGCTTGTACCTATAAAAAGCAGGCAAGCAGCCGCAAGTAAGCGTAATTTAGTTCGACTTAAACGATAGGTTTTGGTTTGACCCGCATCGGGAACCAACATAACTGAAAAATGACTCACGCGCTAAAAGCTCCTTTTCCCCTCTCATTCAATGGACTGCGGTTGCTAAACATACGCATCCATAGCGTCAAGCTTAGGTGTCGCAGTATGGCGCAATATGACGAATGTCACAATTATTTCATCACATTCGTTGACATCGAACTATTCCTCACCAATGTTTCGCCTACTTATGCAAACGCTGAATGAACAATCAACTTATATTTCTAGAAGTGCGCTACAATGGATTCTTCACCAAGCCTTGGTGGCGGATGAGCGACATATATACCGTGGTTTAATTGGTGCAGACAACGAAAATAAAACTTTTATTCAAAAAGTTGCCATGCTTAAAGATGAAGGTGATGAAGAACAAACGCTATCGGTTTGGCAAACGGTAGACACTCAATGCTTGGGGTACTTTCACTTTGAAGGTGAGCCAATCTCAGCAGCATTGTTAAGCGTTATGCCTGATAAATATTTACAATTAAGTGTTCGTTTATCGGAAAAAGGACGTTTGGATGTTTTGGCTTTTATTTGTATGAAGTCAGATGACAGTGTTTCAAAAATAGACTTGGATTTGATTGAAGATGGACACGCCGAGAAGCTTGTTTAGGCTTTGCTCATGAGAATTTGCCACATTGGTTTAAATTATAAAACGGCACCTGTAGAATTGCGGGAGCGTTTGGCTGTGCCTGAAGCCGATATTCAAGGGATTTTACAAGCGCAAATAGCCCAGCCAGCCATTCGAGAGTCTGCTTTATTATCGACATGTAATCGCGTGGAAATGACCTTGGTTACCCATGACCCTGATGCTGCGATTGCGATTGCCCATGAATGGTTTGCAAAAAAAGCAGATATGCCTTTGGCAGAAGTGATTGAGCATTTGTACGCGTATACTACAGATGATGCGGTGCGTCATTTGTTTTCAGTGGCTTCAGGTTTGGATTCCTTGGTGTTGGGTGAACCTCAAATTTTAGGACAAGTTAAAGCATCTTATGAATTTGCCTTAGAAGCAAAAACAGCAGGGCATATTTTGCATCGTTTGTATCAATCTACATTTTCTGCCGCCAAACGTGCGCGCAGTGAAACATCAATTGGCAGGCAAGCTGTCAATATTTCATCATGCGCAGTGGAACTTGCTAAACGTATTTTTGGCGACTTATCAGGTAAAACAGTGCTGTTGGTAGGCGCGGGTGAAATGGCAGAGCTTGCAGCAACCCATCTTAAAGCGAATGGTTGCACTGAGATATTGGTGGCAAACAGAACATTGGAGCGTGCTACAAAATTAGCACTTGAATTTGAAGGTCATGCTTTGACGATGGATGAATTGCCAGAGTATATGGATAGGGCAGATATTGTTATTTCAGGCACAGGCGCAAGCACATATGTGCTGCTGCCAGAAGATGTGAAACCAGCTATGAAAAAACGGGGTGGGCAGCCAATGTTTCTTGTTGATATTGCAGTGCCTAGGGATATTGACCCGCGCATTGCTGATATATCAGGGGCGTATGTGTATGATATTGATGACTTGCAACAAGTGGTGCAGGGTAATCAAAAGAATCGAGAAAAAGAAGCCGAACAAGCCAAGGTATTGATTGAAGAAGATGC
>JALUNK010000009.1 GCA_027055255.1 Ghiorsea sp. | reverse complement strand
TGATTGCCGAAGTGAAAAAAGCATCTCCATCCAAAGGCATTATCCGCGAAGATTTTCACCCTGTAAGCATTGCTAAGGCTTATGAGCAAGGTGGGGCAACATGTTTATCCGTGCTTACCGATGTAAAATATTTTCAAGGTGATGACCAATTCGTGCGCGATATTCGTGAAAACGTGAATATCCCCATTTTGCGTAAAGATTTTATGCTAGACCCCTACCAAATCATTGAAGCGCGCGCCATGGGTGCAAGTTGTATTTTATTGATTATGGCGATGATTGAAGATGAGTTGGCACAGGAATTATGCACTGCTGCTAATGAATTGGGATTGTCTGTATTGCCCGAAGTGCACGATGCCAAAGAATTAGAGCGAGCTATGGATTTAGACACGCCATTGCTTGGTATCAACAACCGTAATCTGCATACCTTTGATATTACCCTGCAAACCACGCTGGATTTACTTGCAGAAATCTCCAATGAACGCACGGTGATTACCGAATCAGGTATCTTTACGCATGACGATATTCAGCTGATGAACCAACATGATGTCTATGGCTTCTTGGTGGGCGAATCATTGATGCGCCAAGATGATCCAGGAGCAGCACTACAAACATTGCTGGGCGAGTAAGCGCGCCATGAGCATTACTCTACCTCAAGCACCTCGCTCCATACTATCCTACCCCAAATATTGGGCAGAAGCTCATGAAAACCCAGCGTATCAACTGCCCATGTGCAAAGCGGATATGGACAAGCTTGGCTGGGATAGTTGCGATATTGTGTTGGTGACAGGTGATGCTTATGTGGATTTACCCAGCTTTGGCATGGCAGTCGTTGGCAGAGCTTTAGAAGCACAAGGCTTTCGCGTGGGTATTATCGCACAACCCGATTGGAAGTCCGCCGATGACTTCAGAGCTTTAGGTAAACCCAATCTCTTTTGGGGTGTCACCGCAGGCAATATGGATTCCATGGTCAACCGCTATACATCTGAACGCAAAATCCGCTCTGATGATGCTTATACTGTGGGTGATGTGGGCGGCAAACGCCCCGATAGAGCTGTGACGGTCTATGCCCAACGTGTTCGCGAAGCATTTAAAGGTGTGCCTGTGGTCATTGGTGGTATTGAAGCCAGCTTAAGGCGCATCGCCCACTATGATTATTGGTCGGACAAGGTTCGCCGCTCCGTGCTTATGGATTCCAAAGCTGATATTTTGGTTTATGGTAATGGTGAACGCCAAATCATTGAAATTGCGCACCGCTTGGCTGCTGGTGAAGATATAAAATCCATGAAACATATTCGCGGTACAGCCGTGATGATGAATGCTGTGCCTGATGGTTGGCTTGAAATGGATAGCCATGAAATTGATACCCCAGGTGAATTGATTCAGCATCCTAACCCTTATGAAATGAAAGGTGCAGACAAGGCTTGTGATGAAAAAGAGCTGCACCGAACGCGAGAAAAGGTTGAACCCGTTTCTATTCTAGATGTGACTAAAAGCCGTAATAAAACAGTCATTCGTATGCCCTCTTATGAAACTGTTTCTCGGGACGAAGTGCTCTATGCCCATGCCTCACGTTTGTTGCATTTAGAAACCAACCCAGGCAATGCAAGGGCGTTGATTCAGCAGCATGGCACTCGCCAAGTATGGATTAATCCGCCGCCTATTCCTTTGACCACTGAAGAATTAGATAGCGTGTTTGATTTGCCTTATTCAAGGCTGCCTTATGTGGGTTATGGCGACATCAAAACCAAAGAAACTAAGATTCCCGCTTATGAAATGATTAAAAACTCCATCAATATTATGCGTGGTTGTTTTGGTGGCTGTACATTCTGCTCCATCACCGAGCATGAAGGACGCATCATTCAAAGCCGTTCGGAAAAATCAGTGCTGAAAGAAGTGGAAGCCATACGTGATAAAACACCTAACTTTACAGGCGTGATTTCTGATTTGGGTGGCCCAACAGCCAATATGTACCGCCTGAAATGCAAATCAGCAGAGATTGAAGCATCATGCCGCAGACCATCATGTGTATTCCCTGATATTTGCAAGAATATGGGCACAGACCATAACCCACTCATTCAACTTTACCGCAAAACACGCGAACTTAAAGGTATCAAACGCGTATTTATCGCATCGGGTTTACGCTATGACTTGGCAGTGAAATCACCTGCGTATATCAAGGAGTTGGTCACCCATCATGTGGGTGGTTATCTGAAAATTGCGCCCGAACATACCGAAGATACGCCCTTGGATAAAATGATGAAGCCTGGCATTGGCACATACGACAATTTCCGAAAGTTATTTGAAAAATACTCCAAAGAAGCAGGTAAAAAACAGTATCTCATTCCTTACTTTATTGCAGCCCATCCCGGTACAACCGATGAGGATATGCTTAGCCTTGCTTTGTGGCTCAAGCAAAACAATTACAAAGCCGACCAAGTGCAAGCATTCCTTCCCTCACCTATGAGTACAGCGGCGGCTATGTATCGCTCGGGGCGCAATCCACTAAAAGCCATCAGCCGTGTTAAACCACGGTATAAAGAAGAAGTGTTTGTACCCAAGCGCAAAAAACAACGCGATTTGCATAAAGCATTCTTGCGCTATCACGATAAAGATAACTGGTCTATGCTTAGAGATGCACTGAAAAAGATGGGTCGAAGTGATTTGATTGGTTCGGGTGAACATCAGCTTATCCCTGCCTACCAATCTGCACCACTCAAACAAGGCAGCCGTAAACAAAGTACAAATTTTCGCACTCAACACAGCCGTGCAGAGCGCAAACCCAAACAACATCAACCCCGCCATCGTAAACGGCGGTAACATAAAAAAAGACCTTATAAAACTTTGTCTTATAAGGTCTTCGTTAAGCCTGTTTTCGTCTGAAGAATAAACCCAAACCCAACAATCCTAACATCATCAAAAGTGGTGTAGGTAATGAGCCAGAAACACAGCCTTCAAGACCCTCATTGCCTTCTTCTCCACCACCGCGTGACCCACCACCAGCAGGAACAATAGGTGTTACTCTATCCACAACAATATTAACAGGCCCTGTTAGACCACTTATCGTCACACTTCCGTTAGCATTAAATACAACACCTGTAGTTATCAGCGTATTGGTTTTTGCCGCCAAATCTACCACATAGACTTTGTCACCCGTGTTTACCGCTTGATTGAAAAAGATAGTCGCGGGAAATGTGTTAACCGATGGAGATACTCCGCCAGCAATACTATGGCTTGGGGCTAGGGTAATACCTGCTTGTGTATAAATATCCGTGATTGCTGTTTCAGTAACCTGACCACCGCCTACAACAACGACTTTCGTAGAAGCTGAGCCTTCAGCAGCTTTAGCCAAGGTAAATGGAGAAACCGTATTTAAATTGAAATTGGTACTGCCGCCATTCACTTCTTGTGCATTATTAAAGCCATCACCATCACTATCTGATAACGCTAAATTTGCACCGCTTCGCCATGCGCTGGCCATAGGATAGGTCGCAGTACCTGCATTGGCAGCGCCTTGATGACAAGCACTACAGGATACAGATGCACCATTCCCAAGTCCTGCGTTTAGTGGCCCTACATAAGAACTTTGTGCAAGCGCATGAGTACTAAGAAATGTTGCAGCCATAATGAATATAAGTTTAATTAAATAATCCATATCTCTTCCTACAGTTTTTTCTCAAAAAAAAACCATGAGTTTTTCATCATGGGATTTAAATAAATATTGATGGCTTAGCTATTTTTGCGTCTAACTACAAATACAAGACTTAACATTGCTAAGAATATTATCAATGGTGTTGAAAGTTGACCTGTTACACAACCAACCCCTGTCGAGCTTGAACCCTCATTATCACTATCGTTTTCATTATCGCCAGTTGTTGTAATTGGCGTTGTTGTGCCAGTTACAGTCGTGGTAGGAATACTTCTAACCATAACACCTGTAACCGAGGTTGTACCTGGGGCTAGCGCAACGATATGAAGGCTACCATCTGCATTAGCTGTCCAACCTGTACCTTGTGGAGAAACCGTTCCCACCCCATATGGATCCACCATATAAAGTGTCATCGTATTGTCCACGCCAGAAGACTTATGATAAACATCAACAGGAGCATTATTAATGGTCAAGCTTTCATTGCCTATAATTTGCGTAGAACCCGCTGTTGCTAAACTATAAGGGTCTGTAAAAACCTGTGCTGTTGCGTAAGAGTCACCAGTAACAACAAAGTTGGTTAATACCGTATCTGTTACTGCTGTGGCAGATGCCGTTGCAGCAACCGTAAATGGTGAGCTTGTATTTAAATTTAAATCAGATGTACCGTTGACTTCCTGCCCATTGGTATAGCCATCGCCATCCGCATCAAGCCCATCAATAGCTGTTAGTTGTGCGACAGTGCCTGCACCACCACCTGTGCCACCTGCAGCCTTGAATTGAGTGCCGTATGCAGTAAATGTGCCTGGAGAGCCCGTATGGCATACAAAACATGTTGTTGTATTACCTGGATATTTTGTAGCAAAGATACCACCTGCAGCCATATACGCTGATGATGCAGATGCTGAATGCGCACCAAAAAGTGCTACACTCAAAAGTGTGGCCATTTGTAGTCCTTTAAATTTCATATTTGCTCCTTTTATCAATCATGAGT
>JALUNK010000008.1 GCA_027055255.1 Ghiorsea sp. | reverse complement strand
GATGGTAATTGGCAAACATTTGCTCAAGAAGGTGACGAGGAAGGGCAACTGGATGAGCCTATTGCTGTGGCTTGGTCACCCGATGGTATTATTTACATTGCCGAAGCAGGTAACAAACGTATCTCTGCATTCACCGATACGGGACTATTCCTTTTTACTTTTGGTAACCACGCTCTAGGCGATGATGAAGATGATAATTTAAGTCATATTCTTGATATTGCTATCGACCAATTGGGTCGGGTATATGTCTTAGATGACTTCAAGGGCGGACGCATTACCATCTATTCAGACTTGGGGGAACCTGAGATGATTATCGGAAAAGATAACATGGAAGCACTAACAGATGCTAAATCATCAAAACTCATAGCCATGACCGTTCGTCCTGATGGTGTGCTTTTAGTAGCCGAGAAAAAAACGGGGCATATCTACGAAATTGATTGGGAAAATATGGAATTAATTTCAACCTTTGCCACCGTAGGCAAAAGCCGCGGTCAACTGCAAAGCGTGGGAAGCCTAGCGCTGGACTCAGATGGTAAACTTTATATTGCGGATAATGGGAATAATAAAATTGAAGTTTTTCAATTGGATTGGAAAAAAAGCCCTTGGTTAAATGTTGATGCAAACAGGTTAAGTATTCGTGCATCATCCGTTTTAAAGGCAGGATGTGACGTGTCTTATGTTTATGATACCACAACCATGCTCTGTTTAAATAAAAAAGACGATACTGTAAGCTTTCGTGCTTATGACGGCACACTTAAACAAGCCCTAGATAGCAAGTTTAACGACCCTGTTCGCGTTGCTTTTGATAAAAAAGAAATCCTCATCTTAGATCGCAATAGTGTGCATGTCTTCGATAGCAAAGGGGCATTTAAGTTTACTTTTGGTGCAAAAGGTCGCCGTAATGGTGAATTTTCACAACCACTTGCCCTAACTCTATCGCCCACTTCAGTATATGTTGCAGATACAGGCAATAGCCGCATTCAAGTCTTTAGCCGCAATGGTTTGTTTCAAAAGGCTTTTGGTGGGAAAAACGGTGGCGAGGTGCTTGACGAACCTGCGGCAATCGCTGTCGACAAACGTGGCAATGTTTATGTCGCAGACATGGAATTAAATCAAGTTTTCGTATTCAACGCCCAAGGCACTCTTAAAAAACAATGGGGGGAACAAGAAAACCACCCTCTAACCTTCACCAAACTTCACGATGTCATGGTGGATAAATTTGGCATACTTTATGTAATTGCATCATTAGAAAACAACCCCACAAGCATCTGGATGTATCAAGATGGTCAATTTATTTACCGCTTCTCACCTACATTCAATAAAGCAGAATCTGCTATTGATGGGCAATGGTCTACTCCTTCGTTGACTCAAGCCAAAACAATTCCAGCCTTAATACAAGATGCTGAAAAATCATTGCAAGCAACTAGCCCTATTACTATTGACCCCGAGAATAAACTTTTTGATGATAGTGAGGGCATATTTAGTAGTGATAGTGAATGGTTGTTTAACACTATTCCCAGTAACCCAAATGTCTTTGCCATGGTTGATACTGAGGAATATGCTCGACATACCTTCACTGTTTTACGTGCACCGCAACAAATCAAGAAAGTTCATTTAGCAGGCGATGAAACAAGCTTAGAGATGGCATGGGTAGAACCAAGCAATGCCTTTTCAGGTTATTACCGCATATACAGTCGTACGGATATTTCTTCACCCTTTATACAAAATGCCGAAACATTAAGCTTACAAATCAAACAACCAAGAGCTGATAATCAACCCATTGAATATCGCATCTCTGCAATCAGCCCATATGGAAAAGAAAGTCAACTTTCACCAACTTTTCAAGATGATTTTTGGGTTGGTTACAATCAGTTTCAGGCACATCAATTTGAACAAGCATTTTCATCTTTTGAACTTGCAACCCAAAACAACCCCAGCCATGCCAGCGCATGGTTATATATGGGTAAAGCACAACTTAAAATTGGCGAGTATGATGATGCAGTCGTGACCTTCAAACAACTCACTGCATTTGAACCTTACAAACAACAAGGGTTACACTTACAAGCCAATGCTCTTATGCAAAAACAAGCTTGGTTAGATGTGAAATCATTGGTTGATGACGCTGAAAGCCAAGGCAGTGTAGATGCAACTTTGTATAGTCTTGCTGCTGATGCGTTAATCCACATGGATGATATTCCTAGTGCTATCTATTACCTTGATCAAGCTGTACAAAAAGAGCCTACCTCGGCGCTTTGGCATTTAAAACTTGCCGATGCAAATTTTGAACTGGGTGCTGAAGATAATGCGAAGATCGAATTGATCAAAGCAAGTCAGCTCGCCGATCAAGATGTTCAAGCTTGGCTTGAAGTTGCTCGCACTTATAAAAAACATCAACTTTTCACCCAAGCTATTTCAAGTTATGACAGTGCATTACTTGTCGCACCCCAACACGAGCAAGCCTTGTCTGAACTTGCGGTGATTCACCTTGAACAAGGGAACCTTGAACAAGCACGTGGTTTAGCGACAAAGATGGCGGGAGTCCCTGCACTTAAAGGCACATCTTACTATATTCTAGGGCGTGTCGCTTTGGCTGAAAACAAAGCGCCACAAGCGCTTGCCATGCTTGCTAAAGCAGGACAAACCGACCCAGAAAATGCAAACATTTGGCTGGCTATGGCTGATGCATATGCCAAAATAAACAAGCCCAGTCGTGAACAAGAGTATTTGAAAAAAGCAGTGGCATTGGACGCAGAAAACTTTGATGTTCATTTGCGCTTAGCATCCTCATGTGAAAGCAAAGATGATATTCCATGCATGCTCACCCATTTTGAATCTGCAGCACATATTGACACAAAAAGCATCACCGCACGGATAGGTTATGCCAAAGCATTGATGAAGTCAGGAAAAATGAATGAGGCTGACAATGTTGCACACCAAGCCCTTAAAATTGATCCTAAATCCATACCTGCGTACATCATTCTCGCTGAAGTCCAAAATGCTAGAGGTTTAATTCGTGATAGCATTGCAACCTTGAAAAAAGCAATGTCTATTGATGACACCAATATGGATGTTCATCTTAGCCTTGCTAAAGCATACATTGGCAATCACATGTATGATGAGGCGATTGGCGTTACTGAGAAAGCATCTTTGTTAGACGTGCGTAATGCAGCACCATTGGTATTGACGGGTAGCATCTATCTTGCACGTCAGTCTTTTGATAAAGCCATCTCATCCTTAGAAAAAGCGACAAGTCTTGCACCCGATAATGCCAAATATCGTCAACAACTTAATCTTGCATACCTGCAAAAGAAACGTTCTGTTGATGCTGGCGGCAATTTGCTTGGACCTAAATTGAAACAAGTGGACTATACCCGTGTATTCTCCGCAGCATACAAACAATATACCGATGTTCCCGTTGGTGAACTTATCTTAAAAAATGAAGCTGGCATTGACTATACCAATGTTAAAATATCTCTATTGGTTAAGGAATATATGGATTTCCCAACCACAACTGTTGTGGAACGTATCGCTGCAGGTAGTGAACTTAACATACCACTGTTGGCAGCCTTCAATAATCGTATTCTTGATATCGATGAAGACACTGGTGTACAAACCGAAGTCCGAGCTGAATATTACATGGCGGGCAAACCACATGTAGAAACCATTAACGTGCCTCTAACCATATATGGTAAAAATGCCATTGTATGGGATAACTTGGATATGGTTGGCTCTTTTGCAACACCCAAAGATGATACGCTTGCTGTATTTACGCGCCAACTTATCAATGCCTATCAACCTCAAAAAGGTGCTGTCAATGCGCGCATTGCAAAAGCCATGACTGTCTTTAATGGCTTATCAGCTTACGGTATCAAGTATCTTCTTGATCCCAACACACCTTATGACCAATTGGGTATTGACCAGTTGGACACTGTGCAGTTCCCAAGGGAAACCTTACGACAACGTAGTGGTGATTGTGATGATTTATCTATTTTATTCGCATCCTCACTGGCTAACCTTGGTATAGAAACCGCTATTTTAGATGTTCCGCAGCATCTATTAATGATGTTTAATACGGGTGTATCTGAAGAGCAAAAAGATTTAATCAGCTCCAATGATGAAGCGCTTGCTATCATTGATGGTAAGGTTTGGATTCCTGTAGAAGCAACACTGATTGCAGCAAGTTTTACTGAAGCTTGGGCAGAAGGTGCTAGGAAATATCATTTGTACGGTAAACAAGCCAAAATGAAAATCATGCCGTTAGCCAATGCGTGGCAAACCTACCCACCTGTAACACTACCACCTGCAGATTTTGCTGTTGAAATTCCAAGCAAAGAAATTTTAGGTGCTAAAATTGAAAAAGAATGGGAAATTTTATCTGTTAAGGCTTTGGAGCGCCAGGTTCGTCCTTATCGCATGATGATTGCCTTAGACCCAAGTAACGTACAAGCTAAAATGCAAATTGCTATTGTCTACGCGCAAAGTGGCCTATTTGAACGCGCAACATCCGAACTCAAAACCATTCTCGCTGAACATCCTGATAATATGGCAGCCATCAACAATTTAGGTAACATCTATTACCTACAACAAAAATACACAGACGCGCTTGCCATGTATGAAAAAGCATTGGCTATAGAGCCAAATGCTGACATCA
>JALUNK010000007.1 GCA_027055255.1 Ghiorsea sp. | reverse complement strand
ATACCACCTGCAGCCATATACGCTGATGATGCAGATGCTGAATGCGCACCAAAAAGTGCTACACTCAAAAGTGTGGCCATTTGTAGTCCTTTAAATTTCATATTTGCTCCTTTTATCAATCATGAGTACCCGAGGTATAATTATTATTCTCTTTTCCTAAGCATGGTAAACCCTAAAATAGCCAAAAGCATAGCAATTGAGAAAGGAATAGTGCTCGTCATGCAGCCTGTGGTTGATGCCAACTCATTGGATGCTGTTGTTGTCGTTGATGTTCCGCCAGCAGGGTTTGTTCCTGCTACCAACTCTGCCTGATTAGTTGTACCATCGTTATCAGTATCTGCGTTGAGCAGTGTACTTTGCGCTGTAGCACTAAGCACATAACCAGCAGCCTTTGTTCCCCCTAAGCTTCTATATAAAGAACCAAATGTATTTAAAGCTGGTGGAGAAGTATGACATGTGGAACATGAAGTCTGCACAGTCGTATTTGCGTAAGTACTCAACAATCCTAATGCTGCTGACTCTGCATGGGCGGTAATGGTATTTACAAACATCGCTATCATCAATGCAAGCATACTAAGAATAGGTTTTTTCATCATTTTCTCCAAAAGAAAAAGCCCAATGGAGAATTCCAAAGGGCTTTCCTAAAATACTTACTTAGCTTTTTTTACGACGAACAAAAAAGCCCAAAGACAACATCGCCAATACCATCATCAATGGTGTTGTTGCTGTAGATGTTACACAACCACCACCGCTACTAGAAGTAGCTGTAGTTGTAGTTGTTGGTGCTACCCATGTGGATTTCACGGGGCCATATGTGTTCAAGTATTTTGCATCAAGCGCAGTCCAGCCCGCTGCTGTAGTTGGACCCGCACTTTTCGTGCCTCCATTGGCTAACCAATCATTACCGAATGCTGTATGTGTTTTAGGTGCTGCTGCGCCATTATGGCATGTGAGGCAAGTAGTAGTATCTGCTTGTACCGTATAGTGTGCATTAAATGCATCTGCTGCGGATTGAAGTGCACTGGCTGTAGTTGCCCCCATAGTTAATGCACCTGCAATCGCTACCGCTGTAGTAATCTTTTTCATATCTTTCTCCTTTTGCCGTTATGGCGAAACTCTCTGCTTACAAACACTGCACTATCCAAGATTAAAGAAAAGTGATGTTAAGTATAAAAATCAATCATCATCCAACTCACTCCAGTAACCATAGTTTGGAATGAGGATGGTGTCATCATCAAAAATACCTTTATCAATTTCACGATGACAAGCATTACAGTTAATCAACGATTTTACTTTCGGATTGTTTTTAACATATTTGTCCGTCATCGGTTGATGCTTACGCTTGATGTAAGGCACTTCAGTGATCCGCAACTCAACAACATCATCAGGGATTGAACGGTTAATTTTACTTGAGCGCTTATAGAAAGAAGTGTCTGCTGCATTTTCTACCAAGAAATTCAAGATTTCCACTCGGTCTTCTTCATCCAATTCAGCATTTTCACCAAAATGATCTTCCAACTCATCTGGAAGCATCAGCTTTTCCCAAGAGCGCTTGGGCAGCAAACCCGGTTGGTATGCGTAATGGCATTCCGAACACCCTTCTTCATACAAGTCATTCTTTACAGGTGCAACACCCTTAAAGCGCAACAGGTTTGCAAAAAAGTCTTCAGCAAATGCTTGGTGTGAAAACATCATCAACACAGTAAATAATAGTACTTTTCTCATAGTGTTTTATATCTCTCTTGTTTAAAATATAGTTTTATAAAGACTTAAAGTATGCCAAAAAGTCACCTTTTTCTTGCGGCGTACATTCTCTACCATATGTCCATTTACAATTGCGTTTAAACCACTTTCTTACTTTTTTCTCTACGGCAAAGCGTGGTTCTTTCTCACCTGTTTTCTTGTTAATGCCAAAAGAGGACAACGTCATAGGTGCAATTTCTTTGCCCGTCTTTTTATGTTTCCCTGGTGTAGTTGGGGGAGCATTATGACAAGTTGCACAGCTTCTATCGGTAAACATTTCACCTTTTTTCTCATGAGGTATCACTGTTGTCCACATTTTCTTACCTGCTTCCGCACTAAATGGTCCAGCACCTTCAGCTTTATACTTATCCATAAGTCCGTGAATAGCTGCACCACCGTCTTCGGCTTGAACCAGCAAAGGCATTGCACTCAACATCGCTGCTAAAATCAAAAATTTCTTCATCATATACTCCTGTTCTTTTTAATGTTTACCAAGTAATTGCAATGGCTGTAAGCATGGCTCCGCCACCCAAAATACCTGCTGAAGAGTGATCTGTATTAGGGTAGCCAACCCTGACACCCGCTGCAGTTTGCGTGTTATATTGATCAACTGCATCTTTCACCGCCAGATAATAGCCAATCACACCTAACGTACCTAAAATAACATGCAAATTATCTCTATCAAAGAGACCATCTTCAATATGAAAGTCATCCCAATGCGTCCAGAGACCCGTGCCAATTGCTGCAGCACCAAGCTGCCATGAAAGTTTACCCGCTTTATAATGAACACTATTTAATAAGTCGGGGTCATACCCATCAGGAGATGATATTGCTGTAAGTCCACCAAAAGCTAGAGATGCCAACCCCAAATACATATGCACATTATTTGCGGTGATGTCAGGCTTTTTAAAGGCAGAATCTGGAATGTTAGGAACACGTGACCGCGCAGATGGTGCGCGATTATCAGCGAGAAGCATGCTTGAGTCTAAAAGCTCAACGCTCAAATCTAAATCTGTATAAGTTGGTTCATACCCATCTTCTGCATATGAAACATTCGCAACCGACACCAAAAGTATCATTGCGAAACATTGACGAAAAATAAAACCCATAACCCATCCTTTTATATTCTAAATCTTATTCAATCTTTGTAGTTCACACTACTTAGCAAATCAGTTGCCAATAATACGAACAACATCACTTGGCGTATGCACACTAAGGAACCACTTTCCTTTTTTTGACATACGCAGTCTGCCTCGAACTAAAATTTCATCACCCGCTCTA
Source organism: Ghiorsea sp. (assembly GCA_027055255.1). Lineage (GTDB taxonomy): Bacteria > Pseudomonadota > Zetaproteobacteria > Mariprofundales > Mariprofundaceae > Ghiorsea. Next base: position 13,763 of record JALUNK010000007.1, on the reverse strand, counting down.
TACTTGAGCCCTCGCCCAAACCATTTACGATACTTCTTTGGTACGGTCACTGACAACTTACCCAACTGCAGACGCCACGAACTCTTATTACTTTTTATTAAAATTCCATGAATTAATCGGAATTGACCTAAAACCTTTTGATTCAAGTCTTTAGGAGCAAGTACTTTCCAGCGTGAGCTGACCCACATGCCAATCTTATTCTGAATCGCATACTTTTCAAGACGGGTTAGTTTTCCTGCAGCTTTAATATTCGGTACAAAAGTATAAACATGGGCTAACCCGCGCTGCACCAGCTCCGCATTAACCCACAACCCATCTCGCAAATACACATGTGCTAAAGTGCGTCCATATCTATCTTTTTTCTCTTTATCGAATGTTAACCGAACCTGCTTATGCCCAATCAAGTCTTGAAGGGCTTGCTTGGCTTTATTGCCAAACGGTTGAGCAGCACTGGTATCATGGCGAGTTTCCGGCGTATTGATACCCAACAAGCGAATCTTTTCACCCTTGCTCGTCTTAAACGTATCACCATCGGTAACACTTTTAACGGTAACCCACCTTTCTGTTGAAACCCACGACAACGTACCTGCCGTTACGGATTGAACACTTAATACAGCAGCAAGAAAAATTGCCCATTGAAAGTTTATGCGGATAATGAGCCCACCAAGTCTTTATAACTATTCATGCCATGTTTGATAAGATAATCCGACAAACCATCCAACACTTTTCGACACAATAACGGGTCATAAAACAGCCCCGTGCCTAAACCCAATGCTGTTGCACCCACAATGGCAAACTCCAGCGCATCTTTGGGAGTCGTTAACCCACCTTGCCCCAAAATTGGAATATTATTTTTATCCGCAACTACACGTGTTTGATGAATTTTCCATAAGGCTACGGGTTTGATGGCTGGTCCTGACAAACCACCAGAGATATTACCAATCACAGGTCTGCGACTTTCGACATCAACTGCCATGCCAACAAGTGTGTTAATCACCGACAAACCATCTGTGCCCGCTTCGATGCATAGCCTTGCAGTCTCTGCAATATCAGCATTATTGGGTGAGAGTTTCGTAATCAAAGGTTTGGATGTTTGGCTGCGCATCACTTCCACAACTTTCGCTGCCATATAAGGGTCGTTACCAAAGTGAACCCCACCTTCTTTAACATTGGGACAAGAAATATTGATTTCAATCGCTGTTACAGGCGAATCATCATACATTGCAGCTACTTCAGCATAATCATCTAGCGTTGAGCCGTTGGCATTTGCCCAAAATTGGGTGTCATCATGCGGCAAGCGCGGCAAAATTTCATCAATCACATAACGTGTGCCTGGGTTTTGCAAGCCAATCGCATTGAGCATGCCCGATGGCGTTTCGTAAACACGGTGTGGTGCGTTGCCCATGCGTGGCTCAAGTGTTGTACCCTTCAAAATAACAGCACCCACATCTTTATTCGAAAAACCTTCGATGCGCGTGTATTCCTCTCCAAACCCCACACATCCTGATAACAATACCAATGGTGTTTGTAGCTTTAAGCCTGCAAAATCAATACTTAAATTAGGTGCACTCATGGCTTATCCTTTATGTTGGGGTAAATGTTGGCGTACAGCTTCGGGAACCAAGGCATCTACATCACCACCCATGCTTGAAATTTCACGAATAAAACTAGAAGACACAAATGTGTATTCCTCACGCGCCATCACAAAAACCGATTCAATATCTGAATCCAACTTACGGTTCATAGCTGCCAACTGAAATTCATATTCGAAATCTGATGCTGCTCTTAAACCACGAAGAATAGCGATGGCTTGATGCGTTTGTGCCAAATTGACCAGTAAACCATCAAAACTTAAAGCTTCAATACGTGACTCACCATCAAATGTTTGATTCACCATAGCAAGGCGCATTTGCACATTAAACATAGGACTTTTCTTAGGGCTATCTGCAACAGCTATAATAATTTTATCGAATAATTTTAAGCCGCGCTGAACAACATCCACATGCCCAAGGGTAATCGGGTCAAATGTACCTGGATAAATTGCAGTTTTCATATACCGACTTCTATATCAGGCTGAAAAAAGTACAAGGTTGTTTCGCTATATTTCCGAGACTTTATGGGCATAAAGCCCTGCTGCCAGTGTATTGTATTGCGACTTGCCTCTTCGATGATAAGCGTTTTATATGTTAGACATTGGGTCGATAACCACAGCGGAACTTGTTCGGCCAGCCCTTGTCCGTAAGGTGGGTCTGCATAAATAATATCGAAATAAGAATCTTTTGGTAGGCATTGAGGCAAATGGGCGGTCTGAATTACCCACTCATCAATATCCCAATCTTTTTTGATTTTCTGCAATGCCCGAATCGCTTCGCGGTCAGACTCTAGGCTGGTTGCAGTGAGCGCACCCCGAGATAACGCTTCAAGTGCCATGATACCACTGCCTGAAAACATATCTAAAAATGAAGTGTCTCCAATGTTACCCAGTATATTAAATAGGGCTTCGCGAACTCTAGATGGGGTGGGTCGTAATCCTTCAATATCAGGCACACGCAATGTACGTCCGCGTTTATCTCCTGCCGTAATTCTCATGGGATTGGGCTTAAAGGGTTACCACTTACGTTCAAACGAGGCTAAATTTTTCTTCAATGTTGCCAATGCATTATCATTGCCTGGTGCTACAGCATCACAAGTGAAACCAATATCCACAGCAATACGTTGTTCTGTATCTGGCCAAACCAACGTTACATCCCAATTCTTGCTCAAATCTTCAGCCCAAGCTTTGGCTTTTTCGGCATCGTCATTCGGGCGCAACACAGCAAAACATCCTTGCCCCATATCTGCAACCACATCATACGAACGTGCTTCTGCTTTAATGGCTGCGCCCGCTTCTCTTGATGCACTTTCTGCAAACCATTCAGCCTGCCCACGAACCAGTGACACGTAGTTACCAATACCAATCACAACAAGGCTTAAATCTAAGTTCGCTTCGCGACATCTATCAATTTCTTGCATAAATCGCTGCTTAAAATATCCCGCTGTTTCAAGCTCTGTCACAGGGTTTCTGTAAAAATATTTGGATAACCGTTCACTACGCATCAATGCGGTGTTGACCCGCGCAATAAGCTGCATAGGTGTTACAGGTTTGGTTAAATAATCGTCAACACCAAGTGTTAAACCCTTGATTTGGTCGTCAATGTCATCCAACACGGAAAGAAAAACAAAGGGTGTTAGGTTAAAGCTTTTATCTGCACGAATTTCACGGTACAAACCCCAGCCATCTAAATTCGGCATCATGATATCAGTTAAAATCAAATCAACATGGCGGTCACGCAAAATATTTAGAGCATCTTGACCATCTTCAGCTTCAAGGACACGAAAGCCACCTTGTTGTAAAAAGTGGCTGGTAACATCACGGCTTGTATTGGAATCTTCAACAACTAAAACGGTCTTCATAACCTTTCCTTACGTTTCTTTCTCAGGGCCAACCCAAATTTGTTTCCAATCATCGGGTTGTAAATATTTTTTTGCGCCCTGTAACACATCGGCAAGGGTGACGGATTCTACGCTTTTCGTCCAGTTTTCTAAATAATCCAACGGTCTATGATAAAAGCCCATCATCGCCAAAAGACCAACCCGCTCTCGGTTCGAATCCATACGTTGAGCAAAACCACCTCTTAAATTGGTTTTACTTTTATCCAACATATCTTGGATAATATTGCCCTCTGACATATCATCCAACACTTGCTCCAATACTTGCTCTGCCTCACCTGCTTGGTCAGCTCGTGTTTGCAAGCGAATAATATATGCACCCTCGGTTTCATAAGGTTGGAAATAAGAATACACACCATAGGTTAGACCACGCTTTTCTCGAATCTCTTCCATAAGCTGTGAGCCAAAACCACCACCACCCAACATATGGTTTAATACCATCATGGTTATATAATCACCATCATGTCTGCTTGGGCCTAAACGCACCCATTCAATCAACATTTGATGTTTATCCATCACATGATTGACCGCTTTTTTACCTGAAACTACAGGCTTTTGAATATCTGAGAGTGCAATTTTAGGGTTACCCTGCCATTGACTTAAATATGTTTGCACCAACGCAACCACTTCATCCATGGTAATGTCTCCACTGATAGCAAGCGTTGCGCCAACAGGTTTCACTTGGTTGGCATATAAGGTTTTAAGATTTTGTACCGTTATATGATTTACTGAAGCTAAAGTACCCGAAGTTGGGTGTCCGTAAGGGTGGTTAGGAAATAAAAGCTCACCCTCGGCAACGGCTGCAAAAGTATGTGCTTCCTCTTGCGCCTTCACCAAAGATGATAAGGCATCCTCTTTAAGTATGCTGTAACGCTCTGTATTCCAGCCTGGCTGCAATAGTGCTTCAGACATGGCTTGCATGCCTTCATCCACAGCTTCTTTTAACACGGTCAACGAGACAGACAACCCATCCTTATCCACGCCCGCACCCAAACGAATCGAAGCATCATCCAGCTTGGCTGCCCATGCCAAATAATCATGTTGCTTGGTATGGTCCATAAGCATTTGTGATAACAACGATGCTGAGCCACCTTTCCCATCCGCATCAAAGCGGCTGCCTGCTGGCATGATAAGTTTCATCGCCACCATGGGCACATGGTGCGATTCAATGAGTAAAATATTTAAGCCATTGTCCATCACATGCTGCTGCACTGGAGCGGCAGATACTTGCTGAACGCTTAACAAGAATAAGGTGATACCCATCCATAATTGTTTCATGGTTTCACCTCTTCTTCCGCTTTGGGTGTATATTTTGGTATCAACACACCCGTGGTACTTCTTGCCTGTTGAATCCATATATGAATGGCATCACGCACATCTTCAGGTGTCACCTGTCGAATCAAGGTTAACCACCTGTCTTTTTCATCCGCGCCAATACCCACCGTCTCTAAAATACCAATATGTTTAGCGCGTAAGTACAAAGAGTCCTGCGCAAATACTTCATTGGCAATCAAACGACGTTTGGCAGCATTAAATTTTCTTTCATCCGGCAAGTTTTTACCCATATCATCCATCAATGCCCAATAGGCTTGTTCAAAGTCAGATACTTTTTGCCCCACACCTAGCACCCCGTAGGCATACCATAAATCCAAGCCCATGGTAAATGGGTCATAACCTGCCCCTGCAGATACCGCCTTGCGCTGCCCATTGACCAACACTTCATTCAACACAGCAGATTTTCCCCCTGCCATGATTTCCGTTGCCAAAGCCAAAGCTGCGACTTGTCTATCATTGTGATTCGGCTGCCATGATGGGACTGGAATAGTCATCGCCACCATAGGCAATTGCGCTGGTAGTTTAACTTCAACACGCTTAGCCCCCAAAGGCTGTGGCTCTATAGGATTAAAGCGCGGTTCTACATGTTTAGATTTCATGCGGCCAAAAGTTTTACCCACCACCTTTTTCACAGCCTTGAAATCAACATCGCCCACAACCACCACCGTCACATTAGCAGGCACATAATGTTTTTTATAAAATGCTTTTACATCTTCAATGGTCAAACCTTCCAAATCCTGCATCCAGCCAATCACAGGGTTACGATACGGATGCAAGCGAAGCGATGCAGCAGATAGTTCTTCAAACATGCGTGAGTTAGGATTATCTTCAGTGCGCATTCTGCGCTCTTCCATAATCACCTTAATTTCACTCTGAAAATCTTTATCTCGAAGTTTTAAGTTGGCAAAGCGCTCAGCTTCCATACCCAAAACACGGTTTACCTCTGCGGAAGGTACAGTCTCAAAGTAAGCGGTGTAATCAGTGGATGTAAAAGCGTTATCGTTGCCGCCCATAGCCGAGATAATTTTGGAATATTCGCCCGCTTCGAGTTTGTCCGAGCCTTTAAACATCATATGCTCAAACACATGCGCCAAGCCTGTTTTACCGGGCACTTCATCGCGCCCACCAACTTTAAGCCATACTTGAACCATGGCGACAGGTGCAGAATGATCTTCTTCGACAATCAACTGCACACCATTCTTAAAGCTTGCACGTTGTAAGTCCGCCGCAACTGCTGGCGCAATCATCAGGCTAAACCCACATATCAGCATCATTCTTTTCAATATCATCAAAGCATCTCCATAATCAATTCAACGTATCACAACAAACTTAAGTGCAATTGTCACCCCCATCAAATGAATATAAGGTGAAATTTAAGTTGAATGCTTATCATCCGATAGGTAAAACATGAAACATTTAAAAGCACAACAAGCTGCCATTGCATTAGGTTATGACCAAAATCTTGGTGCTGCGCCTAAAGTGCTCGCTTCTGGTTTTGGCAATGTTGCCAAGTCTATTTTAAGCATTGCCCAAGATAGTGGCGTGCATATTCATAATGATGAACAGCTTGCACCATTGCTTGCACGTGTCCCCGTGGGACAAGAAATTCCTGAAGAAGCCTATCAAGCGGTAGCAGGACTTTTAGCATTTTTATATCAAGCTGACCAAAGTATGCTGCCCAAAAGCAAAGCCTATTAACTATTGAAGTAGCTCAATCCCACTCAGCGCATAAACACCTCTTGGATCATTCAATGCAAAGATTTGTGACACACTATGTTGTGCTGATTGAAGCACATGGCTCACCAAACTGTTCTGTGCTGGCATAAATTTCACCATCGCTTCACTTAACAGATTATCTAACAATAAATCCAATGGATTTTGCTCAGGCAACACTTCAACAGGCTCATGTTCTTTTTCAATGTTTGCCAAACGCGCAGCGGCAAGAATGGCATCATCCAAACTACCCAAACTGTCAACCAGCCCCAGTTCCAAAGCATCCTGACCACTCCACACACGCCCTTGTGCCAGCTCCGCCACATCTTCAGCAGGTATATTTCGTCCCTGCGACACATGCCCAATAAATTGTTTATAAATTTGGTCAATGGTCAGTTGAATAGAACCCGCCAATTCAGGGCTTAACGGTTTATCCATGCGCAACGCACCTGCAATGTTACTTGTTCCCAAACCATCGGTTTGAATGCCTAGCTTTTGTAAGCTTTGATTGATATTGGGCACAATACCAAACACACCAATCGAGCCTGTAATCGTTGCAGGCGATGCCCAAATTTCATCAGCGGCTGATGCAATCCAATAACCACCCGATGCTGCCATACTACCCATAGATACCACCACAGGTTTACCATGTTGCCGTAGCACTTCAACCGCATGACGAATGCTTTCTGATGCCAGCGCACTGCCACCGGGCGTGTTTAAGCGCAACACCACAGCTTTAATACGCTCATCTTCCATTGCCGTTTGCAACTGCTCAACCATGGTATCACTACCAATCGTGCCTGATGGTTGCTCACCATTAAGGATTTGACCGCTGCCCATCACAATGCCAATCCAATTGTCTTCGGCTTTGGGTTGCTCAGGCAAAAACCCATGATGTGTTGCCGTCAAATAGGACTTATAATCCACAAGCTCTGCATCACCTACTTTTTGTCTTAATTGTGCATCTGCTTGCTCTGAATACATCAACCCATCCACCCAATGTTCGGCTAAAAAGAGTTGTCCTAGGTCACCATCATTGGCTTCAATAGACTCAGCTGGATGGTCGAGTACATATTGCAACCGCACTGTCTCAATACCTCGCATTTCAAACAGGTCATCGGCATAAACGCCCCATAAAGTATCCAACCATGCTCGATTGGCTTTGCGCTCATCTTCGCTCATCTCTGTATGAATAAAAGGAGCCGCCGCAGACTTATATTTTCCAGCACGAAAAACATGCACATCAATCCCCAGTTTATCCAATGCACCTTTGATATAATTACGATATACAGCATATCCATTCAATGCAATATTACCCATAGGATGCAAATACACTTCATCAGCAGTCGCTGCCAAATAATATTGTGCTTGCGACCAATTATCCGCATATGCCATCACAGGTTTACCGCTTTCCTTAAATATTTCAACAGCATGTCGCAATGCTTGGAGGTGTGGTAGTGCAGCACTCGATAAACCTTGTAAATCAAGGCGTACACCCAATACGTTTTCATCTTTTGCCGCCCGCTGTAAAGCTATCACAACATCATGTACTTTGACTTGCTTGGGCGCAGGTGATGTGAGTGCTGACAAGCCAAATGAAGGTCGTTGAACTTGTTCAACAAGCGCACCTTCTAAGTCCAGTTGTAAAATAACACGCTCTGGCAAGGATGGTTGTGCATTCATCCATGTAAAAATTAAAAAGCCTAAAAAGAAAAGAAAAAATACATTTAACATCACTGTGCGTGTATTATCTATGCCTCGCATAAGTTGAGAAAAAAATGCTTTCATAAAGCTTGCTCCATCCAAATAATGTTTTGATTAAGTTGAGAAACTACAAATATTTCATGAGCCGAACGTGAAGCAACGCACATCAACTACAAGAGTTATCTGCCACCAAATCCTGTAGCACGTGGTGGTGTAATCGTTGCGCTCTGTAATGCAGATGCATTCACTTGTGTAGTCACCGATGATTGTGAGCTTATTTTTTGCTTATCCAGTACGATTTTGCGCATGGTGACAGTCGGCTTAGGTATCACCACGGGTCTAGGTTCTGGTGCACCTTTTACTTTTTGAATAACATGCCCTTCTTTATCGGCAGTTGTAATCGTGCCAGCAGGCATTTCATGTTCGCGCCCTTTCAGGTCGGTTAATACTGCCAATCCTTCTTGCATATCCACCGTAGTCGTTTGTAGACCAATGCTCGTTAAATCTGCACTGGGCGAAAATTCCAAACCTTTCAAGTCTTCAGGTGATGGCATTCGCACTTCAAAGTCTGTACCACGTATACCAATCGCAGCCGTGGTCGTTTTAACATTAAATGCAGCATTAGGGTCAATGATTTTAAACACTTGGTAGCGCACCTTTCCCCAAAGCACATCAAAACTAAAGCTTTCAGCTTTTTCCACCACATACTTATTCAATTTTAAGCGTGTTCTGGGTGCAACATTTAATAACGAGCCATCCATCAATGCCACTCGCACTAAGCCATCTTCTTCGGTGATAATAGTTTGCGCTGAATCAACAGTATCGTCTACATGTAACCGCCATGCTTTACCTTCACTCATCAGCCACGCATCGCCGCTGACCTCTTTAATCGAACCTATATCTTCTGCCCATACTGTTTGATGTATTCCTGCCAAACATACCCATAACATGAACATCTTCATGGCTAAAAATCGTGATTTCATTGTTCCATCTACTCCAAGTTTTACCTCAAATTATTGACTGGAGCATAGCATCAAGCATAGTGCTTAGCTATCACGATTTCACTATGGAGAGTCAATACATGCCCATTCCTTGCAAACATCTTGCTTTTGTCTTATTCGCCTCATGGATGATGTATATAGCTTTGATTACACCTGCCTACGCAGATGATACGCTCAATTTTACGCATGATTTTAATGCGCTAAAAGCATTACCTTCCTTTTCATTACTCGCACCCTCTGGCTTTACACCCACCCAAGATTTTGTCTCTTTAGGTGCAGGCGCTATCACCAATACACCCACTGCCGCCAAAGATACAAGCAGCGCTATTTCTTTAGGTTTTGGCATCAAACTGCCTGCCAACTTCGGCATTTCTTTGAATGTCGATATGGATGGTAATAATTTATCTCAACGCCAAGAGTTATCCATGGCAATGGGCAAATATTTCAAGGGTTCTGATTTGGGCATCAGCTTTGGCATACGCAATATGACGTTGTGGCATGATGATGGTAGCCGCAATATTCCATCCGCTTATCTCGCCGCTTCGAAAATGTTACTATGGCATAAGCAGCTTGTGATATTAAATATTGGGTTGGGCAACAATGATTTCCGCACCATCAGCGATATATCTTCAAGCACTGACCGCGCACAAACGGTTTCGGCTTTTGCCTCTGCGGCATATTACCCATTGCCACAAGTAAGCTTTATCGCTGACTACACCGCAGGCATAAGCTCATTTGGCATAGGCTTTGTACCTTTGGTTTCATGGCCGTTTAGTTTCAATCTTGGTATCTATGATGTTACTAAAGCCATACCAACGCATAATAAAACATCCTTTATTGCATCCTTCTCAATGTCTTACACGTTTTAACTAGGCTTGTAGAAACACTTGAATCTTAGCTTTAATTTCATCGCGAACCCGATAAAACTCAGCCATAATTTCTTCTTCAGTCCCCTCAGCTTTTCCAGGGTCTTCAAATGGCCAGTGTTGTTTTTCACAGCTTACAGGAATAACGGGGCAACTTTCATCAGCATTGCCACATACTGTGATGAGCAAATCAATCTTATCCAATATCGCAGGGTCTAAAGCTTCAGATTTTTGCTGGCTAATATCCACACCCGCATCAGCCATGGCAGCAATAGCACGAGGGTTTTTCCCGTGGGCAACAATACCTGCGGAATACACTTCAAAGTCATCACCACCCAAAGCTTTCAGCCAACCCTCTGCCATTTGTGAGCGGCAGGCGTTGCCTGTGCAAAGAAATAAGACTTTCTTTTTCATATTAAACCTCTTTCATACCAGTTTTTACTACGATTAACGATAGACACGACGGTTAGCATCACAGGCACTTCAACCAACACACCCACCACTGTAGCCAATGCTGCACCCGACTCAAAACCAAAGAGTGCAATAGCCGCAGCAACTGCCAATTCAAAAAAGTTGGATGCACCAATCAATGCTGAAGGTCCCGCAACACAATGTGCAACTTTCAGCTTTCTATTCAACCCATAAGCTAGCATCGAATTGAAATAAACCTGAATAACAATGGGGATGGATAAAAGTAGAATAATAAGTGGCTGAGCCAAAATTTGTTGACCTTGAAAACCAAATAAAAGCACAACTGTAATCAAAAGTGCTGTCATGGATATGGGATCCATCACGTGCAACACATCACCTAGCTTACCTTTTGCCAACAAAATCTTGCGCCCAACATAAGCAAGCAGCACAGGAATTACGATATAAAGCGTGACTGACAAAAATAAGGTGCCCCAAGGAATAGTAATGGATGCAACGCCCAACAAAAGCCCAACAATGGGTGCAAAAGCAACTACCATAATCACATCATTAAGCGCGACCTGAGATAAGGTAAACTGGGGGTTTCCGTCCACCAGCTTAGACCATACAAAAACCATGGCTGTGCAAGGCGCTGCTGCCAAAAGAATGAGCCCTGCAATATATTCAGGAATTTTCTCAGCTTCTAGGTATGGTGCAAATAAATATTGAAGAAATATCCAGCCCAACAATGCCATGGAGAAAGGTTTGACCAACCAGTTGATACCCAATGTCACCCCAACACCTTTGCGATGCGCCCACACTTCATGTAAAGCACCATAATCAATTTTGAGCAGCATGGGCATAATCATCGCCCAAATCAGTACCGCAACTGGCAAGTTGATATGATAAATTTCCATACTTCCTAAAGCTTGAAATAGCCTTGGCAACCATGCGCCCAGACCAATACCAGCAACAATGGATAAAAAGACCCACAGCGTGAGATAGCGGGCAAATATACCCATAGATTTAGAAGGCTTAGCTGTCATATACTCTCCTATCATTTCAAGTATGATAGGCAAATCATATCCACTTATTCGGATATGTAAATCAGCAAGTGATGTTGTTTATCTCTTGGACATCTTTTTGTAGGCGGCTATCGGCAGAAGCTTGTTGCAAGATAAGTTTCGCCAAGGTCTGAACCACTGCATCATCCAACAATTGATAATAGACCCATTTCCCTTTTCGCTCCGCTGCAATCAACCCTGATTGTTTTAAAATATTCAGGTGCCTCGACACTGTGCTTTGCGGCAAGCTTAGCCCTTCCGTTAAATGGCAGACGCACAATTCTCCTTTAGCAGCTAATATATGAAATATACGAAGCCGCACAGGGTCGGATAAACCTTTGAAGCACTGTACCATGTCCATACTCAAGCCTTATTTCATCCAATCTTGCAACGTATCCACAATCAGCTTGGCTTGTTTAGCGTTGGTGATATTGAATTTTGAGCGTGGCGTATATTTGCCATCACGCTTTTGAAAGCGGCGAATGGTATATTTATCTTCACTGTATGATTGCTCAGCTTTATTCCAAGATTGATACTTGAATAAAATCGTTACCCAAGCACCTTTACTTAGAATCATTTTATCGGTTTGCTTGGTGGTTAAAATTCCACCCTCTTCATAATCAATGGTTAATTCGTCTGCTGTTTCTGCCATGTCTCTCTCTTTTTTAATCAGAATAAAAAAGGCCGCCTAAGCGACCTTGAATCACATGCGGAATGCTATCAGCCGCATTTAGAATCGCCACATTCGAGACAACAATTGCAATTGTCTAAGCGAACCACAGCCATAGCGCTGCACTTGTCGCATTGTGCACCATTAGCCACGCCTTCTTTGCCTAATTTTTCTTCTGCTTCTGCGCGTTTAGCAATCAATTCTTCAGTTTGAAGTTGACCTTCCATCATGCCGATAGACACCAAATGCTTTTGAATGACTTCGCCGATTTCAGCCACAATGGATGGCATATATTTGCCACCTTTTTTGTAGTAACCACCTCTAGGGTCAAATACTGCTTTCAGCTCTTCGACCAAGAATGTAATGTCGCCACCTTTGCGGAAAATCGCAGAAATAATGCGCGTCAACGTGACAATCCACATGAAATGTTCCATGTTTTTGGTGTTGATAAAGATTTCAAATGGCCGGCGGTGTTCGCTTGCTTCACCGTGATTCACAATCACATCATTAATCGTGATATACATGGCATGTTCAGAATGCGGTGTTTTAATTTTGTAGGTTTGACCCACTAAAATATCATCGCGCTCAAGCAATGGTGCAATGGCAGTGACATTACTTTCTTTTTTCGCCTCATCTTCAGGCTTAGCCACTTCATAAGCGGTAATTTTACTCTCAATTTTAATGCTCATACTTTTCCTCCACGCACAGCCAGCAATGATTCCAGCCTGCGATGTAATTTGTGCAGCGCGTTTGGCTTTCTGCGATGGGTTTGATGACCAACTGCAGTAGACCCCGGGCGTTGCCTCCGGTGTATGCGGGCGGTTTCCCCTTGTGATGGCGTATCATACGATAATGATGCCATCACCCACAGATTGATGGGTGGGAATTGAAGCTCCGCCCATTGAATATTACTTTTTAAAGCGTGCCTCACTAGAACTTACCGTAATATCCTTCTTTAAGTGCATCAAACAGGTTGGCTGCAGTATGCATTTCACCATCATATTCAATCTCTTCATTGCCTTTGGCTTCCACCACCGTGCCATCATCCAAAGTGAACTTATAAGTGGTGTTTTCCAAATCTTCTTCTTTGACCAACACACCTTGGAACACTTCAGGATTGAAGCGGAAAGTCGTACAACCTTTCAAACCTTTATCAAAGGCATACATATAAATGTCTTTAAACTCTTCATAAGGGAAATCCGTGGGCACATTGGCTGTTTTTGAAATCGATGAATCCACCCAAATTTGTGCAGCAGCTTGAATGTCCACATGCTGCGTTGGCGTGACTGCATCTGCAGAGATAAAATACTCTGGTAATTGCGTACCTTCATCTTGGGAGAAAGGCATGGCATCAGCATTAACCATTTCGCGGTAAGCCAATAATTCGTAAGAGAACACATCAACTTTTTCTTTGGACTTTTTACCCTCACGAATCACATTGCGCGCATAATGATGTGCAAATGATGGCTCAATACCATTGGATGCGTTATTGGCGAGCGATAATGAAATCGTA
>JALUNK010000006.1 GCA_027055255.1 Ghiorsea sp. | reverse complement strand
CTTTACATCCTTGCCAATCGTTGCTTGCTCAGAAACAACTGCAGATGGATGAATATTCATATTTATGCTTCATCCTTAGGGAATACCGATGCCATCAAAGTTGCCGAGCAAACTAGATTTCCATCCACAAACGCTTCACCTTTGAATTTATACATCGCACCGCGCTTTCTTAACACTGTAATTTCAAAAATAATTTGGTCGCCGGGACGTACAGGTTTACGGAATTTTGCGCCATCAATACCAGTGAAATACATCAAATACTCTTTGCCATCATCATTGGCGGATAATGCCAACACACCACCCACTTGCGCCATGGCTTCCACAATCAAAACACCCGGCATAATCGGATGACCCGGGAAATGACCATTAAAGTGAGGCTCATTGATGCTTACATTTTTTAATGCTTTGATGGATTCATCTTCCACAAGCTCAAGCACCCTATCCACCAATAAAAAAGGGTAACGATGGGGTAACCTTTCCATAATTTCATCAATATTAAATACAGCCATTATTCTGCTCCATCACTTAACTTTCTAATCTTTTTCCAAATCTCAGGTAAACGGTCAAACATACCCGATGCCCTTAACCATTGCCTGTGTGGCACGGCAGGAAAGCCTGAAATCATTCCTTTTTCTTTGGTATCACCAATCACACCTGCTTTAGCACCCACTATCGTGCCATCAACAAGCTTTAAATGGCCTGCAACGCCAGATTGCGCACCCATTTGACAACCATTCCCAATCACTGTCGAACCTGCAATACCTGCTTGCCCCGCAATCACAGAGTGGTAGCCAATTTCCACGCCATGAGCAACCTGAATCAAGTTGTCGAGCTTAGCACCAGCTTTGATTACCGTATCATCAATCGCACCACGATCAATGCATGTGTTCGCACCAATTTCTACATCATCTTCAATGATAACCCGCCCCACTTGAGGGATTTTTAAAAATGAATCACCTGTCCAAGCAAAACCAAAACCATCTGAACCAATCACAGCACCTGCCTGGATAATCACTCGATGACCCAACTGCGTTCCCCTCGCTAGAGTGACACGTGGATGAATCAAGCAACCTTTACCAAGCGTTACACCCTCTTCAATCACGCAGCCTGCACCGATGATACAATCCGCACCAATTCGGACATCCTTAGCAATGCTTACATGCGCATCAATCTGCACGTTAGGTGCAATATCAGCTGAAGCACCCATAACTACTGAATCATGAATTTTTCCTGTCGAAGTAGGAGCTGGATTGAAGTAGCGTTGTAATAAAGTAAAACCCACATAAGGGTCTTGGAGCTGAATAATGGCAAATGATGTATCTGCTGGAATTTCAGACTTTTCTGACAACAAAACCAAACCCGCTTGCGTACTTTGCAGGTCTGCTTTGTATTTCATATTGGATAGAAATGAGGCGTGGTGCTTACTTGCCTTGGCTAACGTTTGCACACCATCAATAAACAAACCCTTATCACCACCCACCAATTCACCTGACACCAAGTCAGCAGCTTCAACTAGTGTCAGTGGCGAAGTCATAACGAATCTATATTGTTTATTTTTTATCTAAAATCTGAGTGATTTTAGTTGTAATATCCAAACTTGAACCTGCATACATAACCGTAGTTTTTGGTAGAATTAAATCATATTTATTTTCTTTACCAAATGTACGAACTGCCTCATAGAATTTACCAATCAAGCGTGAATCAAGTTTGCGTTTTTCAGCTTTAAGTTCATCAGATGCATCTTGAAGTTTACGATCAAAGTCTTTCTTCAAGCGTGAGAACTCTTGTTGTTTCGAACTTTGACTTTCATTGGATAGTGTCATGGATTGTAATTGCAGCTCTTTATCCAAGTCCGTTAACCGTTTACGCAAGAACCCCAATTCTTTTTTCTTTTTATTCTGTAAAGCCTCTAGACGTTTAATACCCGATGCATAAGCTTTCGTGTTTTCCATCGCTGTTTTAATATCCACAGTTGCAACTTTCATATCTGCTGCCGAAGCCTGTGTTACAAAAAATAAACTTACAGCCAATATCATCCATACTTTTTTCATGTAAAACACCTTATTTCCTTTTTCTTTTCAAGACTTTTAGAAACTTTGCCCTAATCCTAGCTCGAATTTTCTCACTTTATCATAGGTTTGTCTATTGATTGGGAAACCCCATGATAATGTTAATGGTCCAACAGGTGAAGCCCATTCAATACCAAAGCCATATGAGGCTCGTAAGTTAGAAATATTAAACTGCTCTGAAACTACACCTGAATCACCCCAAACTGTTCCTGTATCAACAAAAAATGTTCCCCTAAAGCCAGCATTATCCATGTAAGGCAATGGAAAAATAAAATCAATAGAGGATGTTAGCTTATTTTTTCCACCCAAAATATCCAGTGTAGTTGGGTCTACCAAAGATATGCCAAATGTATCATACCCACGCACTGTACCAATACCACCCAAAGAATAACGACGGTAAATAGGTACATCCACCCCCCCATAGCCACGGATTCCACCTAAAGTTGCAACAGCTCTGAGCGTCCAAACATCAGACAGTTCAAAATAATTTTTAGTCGAAAGCACAGTCTCATAAAACTTTCTATCACCTGTTAATCCTGCATAACCCAGAGAAATACTCTGCACCCCTCCTTGTGATGGATAAACCGTACGGTTTCTCGTGTCGTAGGATAACGATTGTGTCAGTTCACCCGTAGTAAAGGTTCCTTCTTGTGAACGCAGTGCCAAGACAGATGTTGCAGGCACACCCGATAATGTTGTTTCTGCAATGCTATAATTCGTTGAGTAACGAATATATTCACTCAACTCAAAACCTAAACCTACCGACCCACCTTTAGAATTTTGTGTGTATAAAGCAAAAGACTGTGGATCCGTTTGATTTTGAAACAAACTTATTGAGCCACTTATTCCATCTTTAAAAAGATAAGGATCCGTTAATTTAATAGAGTAGTTATTGACTCGACCACCAACATCTCCTGTCAAACTGACCCTATAACCACCACCAAATAAGTTTTCTTCAGAAACTGATCCACGAAAACCAACGCCGTAAACCTGTGAATAAGAAATGCCTGCAGAGAACTTCCCACTTTTTCCTTCTTCAACATCCACATCTAAATCAATATTCTGTGAACTGGGGGCGTTACTCTTAGCTATACTTACGTTTTTCATATAACTCAATCGTCGCAGGCGCTCTTGACTGCGGCGAACCGCACTTGCTTTATAACGCTCACCTTCATGCTGCCTAAACTCTCGGCGAATAACATGGTCTTTCGTTTTATCATTCCCAGAAAACTGAATACGCTCTACATAGACTTCGCGCCCTTTTTCAATATCGAACACAATTTCTACCGTATGATCTTCGATATTGCGGTGAAATGTTGGTGTGACATTAGCAAAGGCAAAACCTTCATCACCTACCGTTTCATTAAGCTTGGATAATGTTTTTTGCATTTTGGATAAAGCATATAACTCGCCAACTTCTAATTGAACACTTTCTTCCAATTTTTCTTTAGATGGTACCAAGTCACCTTGTAGCACAATGCTTGTCACAGTATAGGCTTCACCCTCAGATAGACTCATCCCAAGGTAAAAATCATCCATGTTTGGTGTCAGCATCAAACGCGTAGACTCAACTTTAATATCAAGGTAACCATGCTCTAAATAATGTTGTTGAATAAGTTGAGCATCTGCCGAAAAACGATCCCGATTGAATACATCTTTATCTGTAAACCAACTGCCTAAGCTGGAAGCACTTGTCGCCAGGAAACTGGTTAACTCACCTGAACTAAAACGGTCATTACCCACAAATTGAATTTCTTTTACATGCGTAATCGCACCTTCTGTAATGACAATCGTGACATCAACTCGCCCATCATCGCGTAACAATGTCTCTATATTGACTTTAGCCTGGTAAAATCCTTTTCTAAGATATGATTTCCGGATACTATCAATATCTTCTTGCTCAATCCTAGGGCTAATTACCCTGCCTGTTTTTAGCTTGAGTAGAGGTCTGATTTTCTTCTTGGATAGTTTGTCATAACCCTCGAGTTTAACACTAGCAATCACGGGATTTTCTTCCACAACAAAAATAAGGTTAATCCCACCTCCAACACGTTCACCTTCAACATGGATATCTGAAAAGAAACCTGTCGCAAAAAGGTGGCGCACCTCTCGGCTAATCTGACGACGATTCAATGTGTCACCTATTTGAATACGTATCTTATTAAGCACCGCATCTGTTTCAATATACCGGTTCCCTTCAATACTAATGTCAACAATGTGTTGAGGTTCCGCCGCAACCATGGCTGGAGCACAAAAAAGAAAACTTAAACAAGCAATAATCCAAAAGCGTGACATAAAAATCCTTAAAATAAACGCATAATATCATTGTAAAAGGCAAAGACCATCAATGACAAAATCAAGAACATACCCATCATTTGGAAGCGCATTTGCATATCAAGTGAAAGTGGTTTACCACGCAGTTGTTCTAAAGCTAAAAACATCAAGACTCCACCATCCAAGACAGGAACAGGTAATAAGTTCAGCACCGCCAAGTTTACAGAGAAAAAAGCTAAAAACATCACAAAATAAACTAAACCGTGACTGGCAGTGCTACCTGCCATTTGTGCAATCGCGATAGGTCCACCTAAGTTGTCAGCAGAAATCGAGGAACTTAACATCCGTTTAAACATCTCACCCGTCATTACTGTGACTTC
>JALUNK010000005.1 GCA_027055255.1 Ghiorsea sp. | reverse complement strand
TATGAAATATCTATTGAAGAATATTGTGATATTTGCTCTTACTTGATTGCAAAACATCCTGAAACCAAAGGTAAACGCGAAGAAGTTGCTGAATTTGAAGCCGAGCTACCAACCGAAGGCTTAGAAATTATCCAGCAAGACCGCATTTATTTAGCAGGCGCTGAGAAAAAACGTGGTTGAATCAACCGTAGCCCCTAACGCAAACGCTAAAAACGCGCGGTTGATGCGTTTGGCAACTTATGCTTCGGCTAGCGTGGCAATCATTTTGATTGTCGCCAAACTTGCGGCATGGATGATGACTGACTCCATCACCATTTTAGCAACCTTAATTGATTCTTGTTTAGATGCTGCGGCTTCCTTGATTACTTTATTTGCCGTACATCATGCCTTACAACCTGCAGATAAAGAGCACCGTTTTGGGCATGGTAAAGCCGAAGCTTTAGCGGGACTTGGTCAATCCATGTTTATCGCAGGTTCATCTGTCTTTTTATTGTTAGAGTCTATCAATCGCCTGCTTTATCCTAAAGATTTAGAAGTGGTTGATGCTGGTATTATCGTGATGGTATTTTCCATCATTTTGACCATGGCTTTGATTGCTTTTCAACGGCATGTCGTACGTCAAACTGGCTCAACTGCCATTGCTGCAGATTCTGTACATTATAAAACAGATTTACTGGTCAATGTTGCCGTTATTATTGCATTACTGATGGCGATATATGGCTGGGCTGGCTTTGACCCTGTGTTTGCCATAGCTATTGCCTTTTATATCTTGCATAGCGCATGGGAGATTGCTCGTGATGCCATTGATCAACTCATGGATAAGGAATTATCCGATGAGGATAGAGCAGACATCAAACAACTGGCAACCTCACACCCTAAAGTGAAAGGCATACACGATTTGCGCACTCGCAAAGCTGGTTTGACCAATTTTATTCAATTTCATCTCGAATTGGATGGCAAGTTGAGCTTAGAACAAGCACATACGATTGCGGATGAAGTGGAAGCCATCATCAAAGAAACATGGACAGATGCTGAAGTCATTATCCACGAAGACCCACACGGGCTACAAGAACCAAAACCAATATTCGCCACAGATGCGGATAAAACTTAAGGAAACAACATGATTTCAAGTTTAGTGAAAAAAATTAAAGGTGCTTTTTCAAGCCAACCTCAACATACAAAAGAAGGGGCAAAAAAAGAAGCTGTAAAACCAGCACAACAAGCTGGCGACAAACCCAAACGTAAGCGTCCTCCACGCAAACCACGTCAAAAGAAAGTTGGTGAGCCAAAACCCCAAGGCAGCAAACCACAAGGTCAAAAGCAACATGAAAACAAACGTTCGCCTGCCAAAAGAACGCCACGCCCTCAGCCTGAACGCATCAAACCTACACTTGCGGGCCCTATTGAAGCCAATGATGATTGGGTAGCAGATAAAGAAACTGAATTTACATCTTTGGGTCTTCCCAATGCCTTGCTGCATGCCATTGATGATTTGGGTTACACCGAATTATCTGCTGTGCAAAAAATCGCATTCCCGATTACCATGTCAGGTAAAGATATTGCTGGCCAAGGTAGAACGGGCACAGGTAAAACTGCGACATTCTTGATTACAGCGCTTAAGAAACTCATTGAAACACCCGCCAAAGAAGGCCGTAAAACCAATCAACCTCGTGTATTGGTGATTGCACCAACACGTGAGCTTGTGATTCAAATTGCCAGTGATGCAACCAAACTCACCAAGTATACCAACATTAACGTACATTCCGTGTTTGGTGGTGTGGATTATGAAAAACAACAACGTCCTTTTGAGACGGGCGTTGAAATTTTAATTGGTACACCTGGTCGTTTGATTGATTTCCATAAAAAGCATTGTTATGACCTTAAAGCTGTGGACGTGATGGTACTAGATGAAGCCGATCGCATGTTTGATTTGGGTTTTATTAAAGACCTTCGTTTCTTGCTTAATCGCTTGCCCAAATATGATGAACGTCAATCGCTGATGTTCTCAGCCACCCTTTCCCATCGCGTGATGGAATTGGCTTATGATCACATGAACAACCCTGAAAAAGTGCAAGCGGAAGCAGGCGATATTACCGCTGCCAGCATTGTTGAGAGCATGTATCACACTGCCATGGATGAGAAGCTTCCTTTGCTTATCCACTTGCTCAAAAGCATGGATGTGCAGCGAGGCATGGTGTTTATCAACGAAAAACGTACAGGAGAAAAGCTTGCCCGGAACCTTGCCAAGTATGGCTTTAAGGTGGGTATTATTTCAGGTGATGTGCAGCAGCGTAAACGCATGAAAATTTTAGAAATGTTTACCCAAGGTGAGTTAAAACTTTTGATTGCAACTGATGTGGCAAGCCGTGGTATTCATGTCGATGATGTGACCCATGTATTCAACTATGATTTGCCTGAAGATGCAGAATCTTATGTGCACAGAATTGGGCGTACAGGTCGTGCTGGTGCAGATGGCGTAGCGATTTCCTTTGCTTGCGAGCGCTATTGTTTTGAAGTGCCTGCCATTGAGGCCTACATCAAAAAATCTATTCCAGTCTTAGAAATTAAGCCTGACATGATTGAGCTGGAAAAACCAACCGACCCAACAGCCAAAGCTGAAGGTTTGAAAGCGGGTGATGCTGCTGAAAAACGCCATGATAATCGTAAACCTAGGCAAGGTGGGAATAGCCGTGGCAACAGAAGTGGTCAGAACCGACGCCCTGCACGCAAATAGACCAGCAAACAAAAAGGATATTGTTCGTCATTCTCGCGCAGGCGGGAATCCATTTTTGCAGATGGTGGATACCCATTTTACGGGTATGGCATTGAAAGAGGAAACCCATGAATATTGAACAACAAATGCAATTATTATCTCGTGGCACATTAGAAATTTTGCCTGCTGGTAGCCTTGAAGAAAAATTAAAGAAGGCAGAAAAAGAAGGTCGCCCACTACGCATTAAAGCAGGCTTTGACCCGACTGCACCTGATTTACATTTGGGGCACACCGTACTTTTAGAAAAACTGCGTCAATTCCAGCAGTGTGGACATCAAGTGGTGTTCTTGATTGGTGATTTTACAGGCATGATTGGTGACCCCACAGGTAAAAGCGCAACTCGCCCACCACTCACCCAAGAAGAAGTGATTGAAAATGCAGAAACGTATAAACAGCAAGTGTTCAAAGTCCTTGATGAGAGCAAGACTGAAGTCCGTTTTAACTCAGAGTGGTTGGGTAAAATGTCTGCTGCTGATTTGATTCAAATTGCAGGCAAAGCAACCGTTGCTCGTATGCTTGAACGCGATGATTTTGAGAAACGATATAAAGGTGGGCAATCCATTGCCATCCATGAGTTTTTATATCCATTGGTGCAAGGTTATGATTCAGTCGCTTTAGAAGCCGATGTAGAGTTGGGCGGTAATGACCAGAAGTTTAACCTGCTTATGGGTCGTCAATTACAACAAGCTTACGATAAACCAACACAAGTCATTCTAACTATGCCATTGCTCGAGGGCTTGGATGGTGTGAACAAAATGTCCAAATCCTTGAATAATTATGTAGGGATTCAGGAGCCTGCCAAAGAGCAGTTTGGTAAAATTATGTCGGCATCCGATGATTTGATGCTCCGCTATTATGAGTTGCTCACTGATGTAGATTTGGATGACATCAAAGCCATGCATCCCATGGAAGCCAAGAAACAATTGGCAAGTTTGATTGTATCCCGTTTTCACGGTGATGAAGCTGGCCCACAAGCTAGAGCTGGTTTTGAAAGCCAGTTTGCCAAGAAAGAAATTCCTGATGATATTCCTGAGAAAACCATTGCAACAGAAGATGGTGCGCTTTGGATTGTCAAAGCCTTATCTGAAGGCGGTTTAACGGCATCCAACGGCGAAGCTATGCGCATGATTAAGCAGGGTGCGGTATCTGTGGATGGTGAGAAAATTGCCGATAAAGATTTGAAACTTTCAGTAGGCTCTTATTTGCTTAAAGTTGGTAAGCGTAAGTTTTTACAACTCACGGTGGCTTAACCTATGAGTGCAAATACAGATAACCCATCTTCAGCATGGATGCTGATATTCTTTAGCTGGTTGATTGCTTTGGTATCCACGCTGACCAGTTTATTTTTCAGTGAAGTCATGGAATTGGTGCCCTGCGTATTGTGCTGGTATCAGCGTATTCTTATTTTTCCATTGGCTCTCCTTCTATTGCTCGGGTTGTTTCCTTTGGATAAAAACATCATCAAATATTCCCTACCTTTTTCAATATTGGGTTTGTTGTTCACGGTGTATCATCTGTTCTTATTCTATGGTTTTATTCCCGAAGATTTGAAGCCGTGTACTCAAGGCATTCCTTGCGATGATGACAGCATGATTCTGTTTGGCTTTTTACCCATCCCATGGCTGTCACTGCTGGCATTCTCAGGCATTACGATATTACTTTTACTGGCTAGACCAAGGATGAAATCATGAATCAAAAATCAATTGTACTTATTGCTGTTGCTGTATTGCTTGTGCTCTTTGGTGCAGGCGCACTCATGTATGACACACAAAAATCCGAAGAAAAAACGCAGCTTGCATCAGCCAATAGCGCTGCACTGATTAAATTTCATTCTCCTCGCATGGGTAACCCTAAAGCTAAAGTGACCCTTGTTGAGTTTATGGATCCTGCCTGTGAAACCTGCAGTATGTTTCATCCATTTGTAAAAACCTTACTGAAAAAATACGATGGTAAAGTAAACCTTGTGGTCCGTTATGCTCCCTTTCACCCTGGCTCAGATAAAACGGTAAAAATGTTGGAAGCTGCCCGCAAACAAGGCATGGATGTATTTTGGGATGTACTTGAAC
>JALUNK010000004.1 GCA_027055255.1 Ghiorsea sp. | reverse complement strand
TTGGGTAAAGTTTACTGGGGAGATATTCAGCCCATATATGATAAGTATGCAACTGAATATTTTGCCAGTTACACCATTCACGTCATGGCATTATCTGCGGCATTCTTCCTCGGTTTTATTGTGTTCTATCTATGGCTCATTCGTCGCCTACCTGAATACTTTTACTTCTCTTTTGCTTCACTTACTTGGGCAGTGAGCTCTTTAAATGTTGTGATTCATAACCCCCCGTTTTCATCCCATACTTGGGAATGGTTAATTCATACCAACTTAAGCCTTATGCCTGTATTCATCATGTTATTTGTGCGGCGCGTTATTGAAAAACCAAACAATCGCTTTGAACGCGGCATTTGGGCGTTATCGTTTATGCTTACCATTGCCTTGTTCATTGTGCCTAATCATTATTTCTTTCCTCTTGCCAACGCTTGGCACTTCTTAACTCTGTTTATTGCTATCTACACAGTTTATTTGGTTATCTCTCATTACCTCAAACATCGAGAGCGCACCATGCTCACCCTATCCATGGGCTTCTTTTTGGTTGCGGCACTGGGCATACACGATTATTTAATCATTGCAGGCTCCTTGGATGCAGAAAATCGCTTCCTGCTCGATTATTCCATGCCTTTATTGCTTATCGCCATTGCCGTGGTGCTTATTCAACGTTTTGTCGAAGCTTCAACAGGTTTAGAACATGCCAATGCAACACTTGAACAACGCGTACACGAGGCAGAAGCAAAAATTAAAGATAGTTATCAGCTAATTTCCGAGCTTGAAGCTGTCAAAGCTGTAGATAAAGAGCGCACTCGCATTTTTGGTGATTTGCATGATGACCTTGGCGCTAAACTTTTATCTTTGGTATATAAATCTGAAACAGATGAACAAAAGAAGCTGGCCCGCCAAGCCATGAATGGTTTAAGGGAAATTGTAAAACGTAGCTCCCCAGACATATCCCCTGAAAACTCCGAAAGTACCATCTCATCTTGGTTAAGCGAATGTCAAACGCGTTGCGCTGAACAGCACATTCCTTTTGAATGGCATCAGCAACGCATACTCCATAATTTCGAACCACCCAAAGACATTGCAAATGTATTGCGTGAAGCCATAAGCAACGCCATTAAACATGGGGATGGCAAAAGAATTTGTGTGCGCCTTCAAATGCGTTTTGGTTTATTGATAATGTCAGTTGGCAATACAGGTAAACCTTTTTCAGAAACATCGATACAAGGCAGTGGCCGAAAAATTATGCAACATAGAATTAATAATCTTGGTGGGAATATTCGCTGGCGAAAGGGTAAGCGCGGTGGTTGCCATGTCGTATGGGTTATCCCTGAGGAGAAATTTTCATGATTTACAATATCTTACTACTTGAAGATCATCCCGATGCACAAGTTTGGTTAACTGATGCTTTGCACATGGCTTTTGGTAAAAAAATTCACATAGATACTGCTGATGTTTTACAAAAGGGTAAACAGTTTGAAAAAGACAACACCTATGACCTAGTCGTGGCAGACTTGCATTTACCTGATGGCTCTGGCATTGAACTTGTGCAGCAAGCCAAAAGCCATCATCCTGAATGCCATGTTGTCGTAGCAACTATTTTTTCAGATAACCAACACCTCTTCCCAGCCCTTCAAGCTGGTGCAGATGGATATTTACTTAAAGATGAAAGCAAAGAAGACATTGCTAAGATGTTGGGTGGAATTTTAGAGGGCAAGCCCCCCATCTCGGCATCAGTTGCCCAACACATGCTGCACCATTTCCATCAGCAAACATCTACAAGTGATGCTCAAAAAGAAGCAGGTTTATCAGCTAGAGAGCAAGAAATATTGACTTACATCGCCAAAGGCATGAGCACTAAAGCTTGCGCAGACCTGATGAGCATAAGCTACCACACAGCATCAGATCATATCCGCAATGTTTACCGTAAACTAGGGGTCAATTCCCGCGCTGAAGCGACCTTGGAAGCCGTTCGCATGGGAATAACATAAGCGCATAAAAAACAGGAGCAATTTATGGACGATAACACAACTTACAAGGCCAAAGAACTATTCAGAAATTCTGATATGCAAATCAATGTATACGAACCTGAAATAGTGGCAGCAAGCAATCACCAAAAACACTGCTTTATATTGCATGGTTGGGAGTTAACTGATAATATTAAATTACCATTTCCGTATAATTTACTCATCAATCCTACAAAATCAAAGAAAGAACAAATTAAAAGTATCCATGATGCCTTACGTTACACGCTTCAAAAACATGGATGGACTGTCTGGGAATTAATATATCCCAGTGAGTGGACTTTCCCATACGCGGCTGATTTAGTGCTTACCCAACTCAAAAAACACAAACAATACAATTTTAATCATACCGTACATATTGGTTATAGTACAGGTGGATTGGTTGCACGTTCAATGGTTGCAAAAGGCTTCCCTTGTCACTCATTATTTACCTTAGCCACACCACATACAGGTTTATTGCATTATATTGACCCTGCTAAAGTTATCCCTTCAGTCTCTGCCATGCTCGAAAACTCTCCAGAGCTTACTGCCTTAAACTGCGCTAATATTGATAAAAAAATGCGCCATAGGTACAACTTCTTCGGCATGACATTTAATGGGCATATTGCAGGGTTAGACTATCATGATCATGATGGCTTGGTTGGTATTGCCAGCGCCCTTGGAGAAGCGTTGTCACCCCCGCCGTTTCTGCCTGTTAGAATGCATCTAGCTAATCGTGATGGACGTCAGCATTAGACCTTGTCCACAACCACGAAGTCTTAGATGCAAAGCATATTGGTCCCTTTCTTCATGCGTGCAATACAATCCTATCCCAATGAACTAGAGGCAATTCATTTGGTCAGCCAGCATTGTACTCAATTATTTAGAGTTATTTGAACGTGACTAAAAAAAGCTGGTTGCAAGCAGATATATATCCAAAGCATCTGGCATGTTTTTGCCTTTATAGGTTTCCTGAACTTCTAGCTTTATAATCAATGGCAAAGGAATAACCCCAGCTTGCCATCCCTCAATACCACTCCACGACGTAGAAAATCGCCATTGGTCGGCATAAACTTCCGTATTTTCAGAAAGCGATGCTGTGTTTGTACCAATGCTTGATGTAAAGCTGTCTCTGCTTTTCTGATAGCGATGCATGGTAGTACCAAAGCGCCAATTTCCCATAATTTTACCTAAACCAATATCATATTCCCAATAGTCGCCAAGGTTTCGTTTTAAATCTTCTTTGCTCGCGGATGTTGCTAAGGTTTGCCCTAATGCGGGAACACGCATACTTTGCGTATCTTCAAATTGCCATGTGCGAACAGCTTTTAGCTGCAAATCAAAGCCCGACCCTAAGCGATGAAAATATTCTAATTGTAAAAAAGCATCATCACTTCCATCAGAGACAACCACATCGAATAAATTATCAGGGTCATCAGGCTTGGCTAAACCAAGCCGAACCCCGCCACCAAGAACAACGCTTTGTTTATCATTCTCAAATATGCGCCAAAGCCCCCCAATGATAGGGTCGCCCATACCTGATCTATTTGTTGTTTCAATGCGTTTGTATTCATAACCAAATGCAGGCGAAGTTAGAATATTTTGCACCCCTTCAACACCCACTGGGGCAACAGCACCTCCAACAGGTGCAAATGGGAAGTTCGTTGCCCCTATGGGCATAGTGGCATCAAAAAGAGGATTAAAGCCAACATTGCCATCACTCACGCCGAAAGAGACACTGTTTTCATTTCTTGCATATTCAAAAATAACACCCAATGTGATATCTTCTGTATAACCATAACCTAGTGTGATTTTTTCGCGGTTTGAGGTGACCTTTGAGGCTAATTGGGTTGTACCTAGTGATGCGGTTGGCCCCAACAGCGCAAGCGCAGGAAAGATGTTGCTATCCAAGCCAACGCCATCAAAGGCAGCACCCAAGCCTTCTTTTTCTTTCAATGAATTATAAGCCTGATCGAATGAAGTTTGCCTCGCTTCAACTTGAACCACCCAGCGCCCTTCAGGCGCAATTAAAGCCAGAGCATGTTTGGCTGATTCATCTTCTGCCCAAACTAGATTATTCATCAACAATAAACTTAAACCAATGCTTAATAGAATTAATTTCTTAAAAATCATTCTCCCCATAACACACTCCTTATCAAAGAAGTGTAGTTGAATACCTTAGCACTAGATACCCCCAATTCTTGGGATACCATCATACAGAACCAAGCCCTAGAATTTGCCTTAAGTATAGGAACAATGGGAGAAAATTATGCTTATAAAACATACTTATAAAACATACATCAAAGCAGCCATGGCTATTACAATCGGTGCTATGATAACAGGCTGTGTATCGTTAGGGCCACCACCACCATCAGCCAACTACCCTGAAAAACTTCAAGCCACGCCAGTGGCTAAAGCATTGCCACAAGGTGTTAAAATTGATGCAGATGACCATTTTGATGACAAATTTGACATTGACAACGCTTTAGAGGGAAGCAATAAAATCGTTATCCCAGGGTTTAGAATACGCCTAGTAATTAGTGATTACGCAAAGGCTAGCGAAGATGGGTCTTCACACACAAACTTGGCTGGCACAATAAGAACCACAACCTCAGCTGTATCTAATGAAATGCGCGTAAATTTAACAGGACTTAATGATCAACAGCTACAAGCCATTGCCGATGCAGCCTATGCTGACTTGGTTGCCCAGCTCCAAGATGCGGGTAGAGAAGTTGTTTCCGCAGCAGATATGCGTGCAACACTTGGCTATCATAGCATTGAATTCGCGGCTCCTAGTGGGGATTCTATAATCATTGAAGGTGGCTCTTTCAACTCTGGTGATAACAG
>JALUNK010000003.1 GCA_027055255.1 Ghiorsea sp. | reverse complement strand
TCACCGATTTCTAAATCTGTTAAAGATGGCACAGATATGATTCACCCTGTAAAAGCAGATACCATTGCTAAATCATTAGCGATTGGTAATCCAGCGGATGGTTTTTATGCCAATCGTGTGATTAAAGAGTCAGGCGGCTGGTGTGAAGATGTGACCGATGAAGAAGTGATTGCAGCTATGAAATTGCTTGCAGAAACGGAAGGTATCTTTGCAGAAACCGCAGGCGGTGTGACTTTGGGTAGCGCAATCAAATTGATTGAGTCAGGCAAGTTGCCGAAAGATGAATCTATCGTGCTTTGTATCACGGGTAATGGTTTGAAAACACAGGAAGCAGTCATCAACGAAGTAGCCAAACCCCGTGTGATTGGTGCATCACTTAAAGAATTCGATGTGTTGGCAGAAGCCGACGGCGTGAAATAATTTAGATTAAAAGAAAAATAGAGAAACAGGAGTTTAACATGACAGTAGCAGTTCGTATCCCAACACCTTTACGTAAGCTTACAGGCGGCGCAGATGAAGTATCCATTGATGGTGCAACCATTGGTGATTTGATCGATAATTTAGAAGTAGCGCACCCAGGCATGAAAGAACGCCTTTGTGATGAAAACGGTGAAATTCGCCGCTTTGTAAACGTGTACTTGAATGATGAAGATGTGCGTTTCCTAGATGGGCGTAATACAGCTTTAAAAGATAGTGATGAAGTGTCTATCGTGCCCGCAATTGCAGGCGGTCGCTGAGTCCCTTTATCCGATAGCTACGTTATAGCAAGTTCTGTGATGCTCACGTATAACAATATACGCTGCGCTTCTCGAACTCACTAAGCCTTGCTCTCGAACAAAGGTTTCTCAGCTCCAGAAGAGGAGATGAAGATGAAATTACGTGTATATTTAAATTTCGATAAGGAAAAAGTCACTGAACCTGTGATTTGGAAACTTGCCAAAGAATTTGATGTAGTAACCAATATTCGTATGGCGGAAGTTAAAGAAGATATGGGTTTGGTTGGTCTTGAAATTGAAGGTGAAACAGAAGTTGTTGAAGCATCTGTAAAATGGCTTGAAGCACAAGATGGCGTGCATGTTGAGCCGATTGAGCAGGGTATTATTGAAGGCTAGCTGTAGCTATCCATATCACTGTTTATTTTCTCAAGTACGGCGTTAAAAAAATGCTCGCTTAACAGAAAGTAAGCTGCGCTTTTTTGCCTTGCCCTTGAAAAAAGCACAGCAACTTGTACAGCTACAAGATGAAAAGACTGAAAGGTTAGAAAGGAGTTTATCATGGCGATATTTAATAATGCAGCAGAAGCCATTGGCAATACGCCATTGATTCGTTTGAATCGAATTGGTGCGGATTTAGGTGCTGAAATTTTAGTCAAATGTGAGTTTTTTAATCCATTAAACTCAGTGAAAGACCGTATTGGTAAAGCCATGATTGAAGATGCAGAAGCCAAGGGTTTACTTCAAGAAGGTGGTACGATTGTAGAGCCAACTTCAGGAAATACGGGTATCGCTTTGGCATTTGTGGCGCGTGCTAAAGGTTACAAATGCATTCTAACCATGCCAGAATCAATGAGCTTAGAGCGACGCAAGTTGCTGAAATTATTGGGTGCTGAATTGGTCTTAACGCCTGCACCATTGGGTATGAAAGGCGCGATTATTAAAGCGGCTGAAATTGTTGAAACCATTGATGGTGGCTTTATGCCGCAGCAGTTTGAAAATCCTGCCAACCCTGAAGTTCATCGCCAAACAACAGCCGAAGAAATTTGGGCAGATTGTGATGGGAAAGTGGATGCGATTGTCGCAGGTGTGGGCACAGGTGGTACGATTACTGGTATTGCTGAAGTGATTAAATCGCGCAACCCAAATTTTAAAGCGATTGCGGTAGAGCCATCGGATTCACCCGTGCTTTCAGGCGGTGAACCATCACCGCATAAAATTCAAGGTATTGGAGCTGGTTTTATTCCTAAGAACTTGAATAGGGATATTGTGGATGATGTGGAGCAGGTGAGTAATGATGATGCTTTTGCTATGGCACAGCGTTTAGCAGGTGAAGAAGGTATTCCTGGTGGAATTTCTTCAGGAGCAGCGGTGACAGCGGCATTAAGAGTAGCTACCCAAGATGAGATGAAGGGTAAACGTATTGTTGTTATCTTACCATCTATGGCGGAACGTTATATGTCCACTGACTTATTTAAGGATATTGAAGTATAAAAGTTTTTAGCCACAGATAAACACGGATTGACACAGATAGTTTTTTAGACTTTTTATCGGTGTGTATCTGCGTTCATCGGTGGTAAATAGAGGTTAAACATGATTGATTTTACAGAAGAACAAATTGAGCGTTATTCACGCCATATTATCCTGCCAGAAGTAGGTGCGGAAGGGCAAAGTAAATTGCTTGAGTCTAAAGTGTTTATGATTGGTGCAGGTGGGCTTGGTTCACCCGTAGCCTATTATTTGGCAGCAGCAGGTGTGGGCACGATTGGCATTGCTGATGCAGACATTGTGGATTCTTCAAATCTACAACGTCAAATTATTCATAATACCAAACGCGTGGGCATACCTAAAGTGGAATCAGCCAAGCAAACCATGCAAGAGCTGAATCCTGATGTGAAAGTGAATGTATATAACTACTTTGTCACAGAAGAAAATATCCGTGATATCATTTCTGAGTACGATTTGATTATTGATGGTTGTGATAATTTCCCAACGCGTTTTTTGGTGAATGATGCATGTTATTTTGAGAAGAAACCTTTGATTTCAGGCGCAATGTTTCGTTTTGAAGGGCAGGTAGCGACTTACAAACCGCATGTGCACAAAGAAGGGCCGTGCTATCGCTGCTTATATCCCGAGCCACCACCAGCAGGGCTAGTTCCATCGTGTTCTGAAGCGGGTATTTTGGGTGCATTGGCTGGCGCGGTTGGCACGATTCAAGCTGTGGAAGCTGTCAAAGAATTGTTGGGTATTGGCGATTCGTTATCAGGCAAGTTGATGACCTTTGATGCGCTGCGTATGGAATGGAAAAAGCTCAAGCTGCGTAAAGACCCACAGTGCCCATTGTGCGGAGAAAACCCAACGATTACAGACTTGGTCACTTACGAACAAGCTTGTGAATTAAAGTTTGGTGAGTAGCTAGAACAACAAGTTTGAAAACAATTTAAAGTAAAAAAGTGTAGAGGCTTAGCTTCTACACACAGGATTCTTACGCTTAAATTTTGGTGAGAAACGAGGTGAATGATGAATACATTTGATTTTGCACACACATCTGATGTGGATGAGTTTGAAGCAGGTTATCAAGCATTTAAGGCGGGCACTATGCCTGAAGAAAGGTTTACGCCATTTCGTTTGCAGATGGGTGTATATGGTCAACGTCAAGAAGGCGTGCAAATGATTCGCACCAAGCTTCCAGGTGGGGTGTTAACACCTGCGCAATTGGAAGTGTTGGGTGAATGCGTGGAGCTATACGCAGGTGCGATGCCTACTGATGGCACGCTTAAACAAGCGCCTGAAAAGGTTGCACATATCACTACGCGCCAAGATATTCAGGCAAACTTTGTCAAATTGGATGATGTGGTTCCTTATTTACGTAAGTTGGATGCGGCCGGGCTAACCACGCGGGAAGCTTGCGGTAATACGGTGCGAAATGTATCCACCTGTTTCTTGGCAGGTAAATGCCCCGCAGAGTTTGCTGATGTAACTGTGCATGCGCAGCAGTTTGCAGAATATTTCTTGCGTCACCCCTTGGCGCAACAATTTCCGCGCAAATTTAAAGCAACATTTTCAGGTTGTGCTACCGATTGTGGTTTAAGTGGTATGCATGATGTGGGTTATATTGCCAAGCAACACGATGGCAAGTTTGGTTTTGAAGTATGGGCTGCAGGTGGTTTGTCTTCGCAACCTATGCCAGCCATCAAGCTAGAAGATTTTATTGAAGAGTCGGAAGTGTTGGTGGTGGGTGAAGCTTTGATGCGCATCCACTTTAAATACTCTGACCGTAAACGCAGAGCACGGGCGCGCATGAAGTATGTGGCGCAAAAGTTGGGTGAGGAAGGGTTTGTTGAAGAATATAAAAAACAACGTGCCATCATTGAAGGTACGGTTGCTGATGCAACTTACAAAGACAGTGGTTGGCGTGTGCCTACAGCTGATATGCCTTTTGGAGAAAGTGGCATTGTTGAACAACACAATGGTAAAACCTCGGTGTTATTGAATGTATTTCGTGGTGATTTA
Organism: Ghiorsea sp.; assembly: GCA_027055255.1. Taxonomy (GTDB): domain Bacteria; phylum Pseudomonadota; class Zetaproteobacteria; order Mariprofundales; family Mariprofundaceae; genus Ghiorsea. The sequence goes on along the minus strand of JALUNK010000003.1, from coordinate 630 downwards.
ACGCCCTTGCAATGTCGAGCAGTGGCGAAAGCTGCGCGTTTGGGTGATAGCAATGAGTTAAGGGTAACCACTGAGCAAGGTATGGTAATTGTCGATGTAAATCCTGAGAAAGTGAGTGATGTGGTTGAGCTTTTGGGTAATGCTGATCTTCGCACTTCTTATGCACGAGGTATCTCGGATATTACAGCTTGTCCTGGTACTGAAACATGTAGGTTGGGGATTACGTCTAGCCGTGGTTTGGCGCAGGCATTGCAGCCTTTGATGGCCGATTTGAAACAAGATTCTGCATTGGCTGGTATTACGGTGAAAGCATCAGGTTGCCAGCATTCATGTGGCCGCCATCATATTGCGGATTTAGGCTTTCATGGCATGGCGAAGAAGGTGGATGGGCAAGCTGTGCCGCATTATCAGTTGCATGTGGGTGGCTCAGGTGTTGCAGGGCAAGCCTTCGCTTTTGCCTCTGATTGGGTGCCTGCCAAACATGCGCCTGAAGCGGGTATTGCCGTGCTCCAAGCTTATAAAGATGGGCGCAAGGATAATGAATCAGTTCATGATTGGGCTGAGCGTTTGGGAAAAGAAGGTTTGTCTGAAATATTGGCTCCATTCAAAGCTGATGCAGGCGAAGTGGAT
>JALUNK010000002.1 GCA_027055255.1 Ghiorsea sp. | reverse complement strand
TGGCAGCAATTCAAAACACAAGCCGTTGATAAGTTGCCGATTTTTTATGTTGTAATCGCCAAAGGTGAGTTGAGTTATATCCCCAAAGCCATGCGTGAGAAGATGGGGCAGGCCTTGTTTGAAAGTAAAAGGTATATGTTATTTAAATACCAAGCATTTTAGGCTGTTAGTGTTGGTTGCTTGGTGGTATATAACTGGGTTCAAAAGATAATTGCCGATAGGTTTTAAACCTTTCACGCGAAGCTTGTTTTAAATCTTCATCCCAAGCATCGACAAAATCAACGATGTGTGAAAAACCTTGTAATTCAGGTGGTATTTCCAAACCAGCATTGATGAGTACGCTGGCCTGATTGTCTTGGGTGATTGATGTACTTAATAGAATGGGTTGCTTGGCATTATCATCTTTATTTTCACCTGCAATAGCATGGGGCAAGAAAGCTTCGGGTTGTATGGTCCAAAGTGTATCATCCAGTTCCTTCATAAAGTCTTGATCAGGGCAGAGCACCAAAACATGTGGAGTCAAACGATTGCGGCGCAATAATAAGTTGGCAATGCCTTTGATACGGTCTGCGTATTCTAATAATTCAAAGTGGACTTTGGTTTCCATATTAGGCTTAGCCACCTGCTATTTTGGCTTTGATGCCTTGCTTGTCTAAAAGCTCAACAAGCTTTTTTCTATGATCGCCTTGGATTTCAATGTTACCATCTTTAATAGCACCACCTGTACCTAGTTGTTCTTTGAGTGTTTTACCCAGCTTTTTGAGTGTTTCTTTATCCAAGTTTAAACCTGTAATCACAGACACAGATTTGCCACCGCGCCCTTTGCTTTCACGCATGATACGTACACCCTGTTTGTTGGGGTTTTTAATGGGGGAGGGTTTAGCTTGTTTTTTGTTCTTTTTGTGTTTGCCCGCTTTGGCAGAAGGCTGGGATGATTTGTTGATCATCCCATCTTCACTTGAATAGACCAAAACTCTGTCGTTAGACATTTAAACGGCAGCTAACCAATCTTTATGTTTGGCACTTCGTCCATGCACCACATCAAAGTATTTGGACTGTAAAACTTCGGTGATGGGGCCGCGAGAGCCGCAACCAATGGTGCGTCTATCAAGCTCGCGAATGGGTGTTACCTCGGCTGCTGTGCCTGTGAAAAAGGCTTCATCTGCGATATATACTTCATCACGGGTGATGCGTTTCTCAACCACCTTATAACCTTCTTCTTCAGCCAATTGAATCACTGTTTTACGGGTGATGCCATCCAATGCGCTGGAAAGCTCTGGTGTGTAAATGATTCCATCTTTGACGAGGAAGAAGTTCTCACCACTACCTTCAGCTACAAAACCATCCACATCCAACAATAATGCTTCGTCATAACCATCTTTGAGTGCATCAGAAAGCGCCAACATGGAGTTGATATAGTTCCCATTGGCTTTGGCTTTACACATGGCGATATTGGGATGATGGCGGGTGAATGAAGACGTACGAATACGAATACCTTGTTCCAATGCATCTTTACCCAAATATGCACCCCAATTCCAAGCTGCAACAATGACATGAGTTTTCAAACCGTCAGCGCGAAGCCCCATGCCTTCAGAACCATAGAATGCCATAGGACGTAAATATGCAGAGTCTAAGTTGTTCACTTTCACTGCATCAAGCTGAGCTTGATTGATTTCATCTTTGGAATAGGGCATGTCCATATTCATGATTTTGGCTGAATTGAATAGGCGGTCGGTATGTTCTTGCAAACGAAAAATCGCAGTGCCTTCTTCAGCATGATAAGCGCGAACACCTTCAAACACGCCCATACCATAATGCAAAGTGTGGGTGAGTACATGAATCTTAGCATCACGCCAATCTACCATTTTACCATCAAACCAAATTTTTCCGTCTCTATCTGCAAAGTTTAACATAATCTGTTCCTAATCCTCTTTTAAGCTGTGCGCTCGTGTTCCCAAAGCACACGTTGTTCTAATGCACGTGATAATGTGTATTCATCCAAGTATTCCAGCTCGCCACCTTCAGGCACACCTCTCGCAATGCGTGAAACTTGAATGCCATGGTGCGCGTACCTGCGAGAAATAAAGTGAGCCGTGGCTTCACCATCAACTGTGGCGCTGGTCGCCATAATCAATTCTTTGATGTTACCGCTTGCTAAGCGTTTATCCAAACTGTTAAAACGCAATTTTTCAGGGCCAACACCATCAACAGGGCTAAGCCTGCCATGCAACACATGATAACTGCCTTGAAAGTGGCCGCGCTCCAACATCAATATATCCACAGGTTGCTCAACCACGCATACAATCTCATGCTGCCTCTTCATATTATCGCATACCGTGCAATGACTTTCCGAAGCAAAGCCGCCGCAGGTATCACAGAATTTGACCTGTGCATGCAAGTGTTCCAATGACTTGGCAAGCTGTTTCACTTCATTGTCTGATTGTTCAAGCATGTTTAAAGCAAGGCGCATAGCCGTTTTAGGTCCAATGCCTTGAAATGCACTAAGCTGCTCAACCAATCGCGCCAATGGCTCGGGCATACCTGCAAGATGATACATTTAGAGTGAGAACCCTGGAGGTAATGACATACCACCCATCATATCTTTTTGTTTGGCTTTGCTGGTTTCTTCAATTTGGCTCATGCCTGCATTCACTGCAATGACAATCAAATCTTCAAGCATGGCTTTATCATCGGTGAGCAAACTATCCTCAATTTCAATACGTTTAACTTGATGGTTGCCTGCAACAGTGGCTTTGACCAAACCATTACCAGCTTCACCAACAACTTCCAAAGTTGCTAGCTCTTCTTGCATTTGTGCCATACCATCTTTCATTTTTTTGGCTTGCTGCATCATTTTTGCAATGTTCATGGGGCTTAACTCTCCTGCTTATTCACTTGTTGTATGCCAGCGAGATACCACGTTGGGTCATCGCTCTTGGGATCATGCTGAAACATCCAAATTTCATTAATATGATTGTTTTCACTGGCAATTACTTGTCCACCATTATCCAAAGTTTTCTCATTTAATGTCGCTTGAAAATGCACCGCAGCCATATCTAAGCCTGATTCTATCCATGTGCCTGCAAGCTCAGGGTATAACACAGCAACTTCGGTGCGCGTTACATTATCACCAAGTTGTTTAATTTGTTCAGTCACATGTTGAACAACCTCAGGCGTACAGAACTTACGAATATCGTCTTCATCCTTACTATCCCAGTCGGCTTGCATACGAATAAAAATTTCCTTGGCGCTGTTGATAAATTGTTCTTCATCCATGTCAGGTTTCTCGCTTTGTCCAGATGTAGTTTCTTCATCACTTTGAAACTGTTCTTGTTCCTGCTGCTGCGGCTGTTCAGCCATGCCACCAGCCTGTGCATATTGTGTTTGTGGTGTAGTCATGCTGCGTAAGATGCGTAGTCCAAGATAAAGCAAACCACCAATCAACAAAATATCAAAAAGGTTGATGCCTTCAAAACCACCACCGAAGAAGATGGCACCCAAAAGTCCGCCCATCGCCAAGCCACCGAGTATACCCATCATACCACCAGCCCTAGAGCCAGAACGTGCAGGTGCAGCTTTGTTCATACCTTGTTTAGGTTTGGGTTTTGAGAAACTTTTTTGTTTGCTAAAGGATTTGCCAAAGCTGCCGCCCATGCCGAAGCGTTTGGCTTCAACTGTGTTGCTTAAACCAACCACGCTGATGAATGCAGCCAACAGGCTAAAAATAATTGTCTTTTTCACGATGAATAAATCCTATGCTTCCATTTCATTTTTTAATTGTGCAGTAGCTGTTTGAAACATTTGTCTACGCAGTGCCTTATCCTCAACATCTTGTAAGCTTTCGGCAAGCTTGCGTAGTTCTTGGTAAGTCACATCACGCATATGTTTCACTTTTTTCTCTTCGCGAATGCCTGCGCCATCTTGTATTTTTGTCCAAACCTTGGTCAAGCCTTGAAGTTTGCAACGTTGAAAACATGCTTTGCGAATTTCGTTGTACATATCGCGGCGAATAATATCCGCAATCACGGGGTGATCGACGGCAATGATTAAACCCAATGAGTCATCATGTTGCGGTTCAATCGCAACGGGTTCGCTGCGCTCTGCCATCATTGTGCCTACAATATCATGCCAGTGTCTTCGCAAAATAGCGATGGAAGTTAAACGCTGCATACGCTCAGCATCAATAATACGATGCAGACTAAGGTTAAGTGACTTTAGCTCTGAGGGTTTGCGCGTTCTGCGATGGGTTGCCATATGAAGTATTTATAAACCTAGAAGGGAAGCTTTGTTTTGCCTGATGTGTCGCCAAGGATATGCGCATGCAAATGAAACACTTCCTGACCACCACCTTCACGCACATTAATCACCACACGATAGCCAGCTTCCAAGTTTAACACTTCATTGGCAACATGATTCACCTTATCCATCAAGTTGCCCAGCATGGCAGGGTCTTTAGCATCAGCCAGTGTTGGGATATGTGTTTTAGGAATGACCAGCACATGAGTTGGTGCTTTGGGTTGAATATCTTTAAAGGCAAACACAGCATTATCTTCATAGACTTTATCCGAAGGGATAGTGCCTTCAATGATTTTACAAAATAAACAGTCTGTCATGATTTCTTCTCCATGCTTTGTTGTGCGGCAAATGCCAATCTAAAATCTTCCAGAAATTCTACAATCTGTTGTGGTGTTAAAGCCTTGCATTGCTCCAAATATTCAGGTGAGAAATATTGTATAGGTCTTGCTTGTTTACTCATCTGTTTAATGCCTCTAATGCTTTTATATCTTCTAAACCTTTAGTGATTATATCCACATCAATCGTGCCGCGCACTGCACCATGCAAGGCTACAGCATAACCGCCCACCAAAGCATAGGGGATATTGGCTTGCTGAAATGCTTGGCTAATACGCAATAAGAACATAGGTCGAGTTGTAACCGATTTGGCTTAAAAAG
>JALUNK010000001.1 GCA_027055255.1 Ghiorsea sp. | reverse complement strand
CAATCAAACGCGGTGTTTGCTCAATTTCCACAGACACTGCAACAATCTTCGATACCCCTTCATCCGCCATACGCGCGAACACATCGTCTCTGTCCTCATCAAAATGAGGGAAATCAATATGGCAGTGAGTATCAAATAATTGCATCGCTATTCCTTTCAACCACGTAGCTCACAAAGAGCACGAAGTTTTCTTTATTCCTACATTCGTCATTCCCGTGAAAACGGGAATCCATGGATACCCAGTCAAGCTGAGTATGACTTTCAGTTTTATGCTTCACAGATGGCTTGTAAGTGTGCCAAAGTCACATGATGCACATCATCAAGATTATGTTTATTGATGAGCACATCAACTGCTGGTCTATCGGCTTCACCAAATTCAGACACGACCAAATCTGCACCTGTAAAATCTTGATTGGCAGTGTAATCATTGATGGTAACCACGCATTTTAACCCTGCATCACGCGCTGATAACCAACCATTACCCGAATCTTCCAACGCCACTGTATGTTCAGCCGCCATACCCAGTTGTTCCAAGGCATAATCATAAATATCGGATGCAGGCTTTTTATTGGGCACAATATCGCCTGCTGCAAGCACAGCAAAGCGGTCAAACCATTCTTTGCCCAATGAATGTTCAATCAATGCATCCAAGGCTGATGGTGTGGTTGTGGTGGAAACGCCAAGGGTAATCCCTGCCGCATACGCTTCTTCAAGCAAACGAAATACACCAGCACGCAATGGAATCAAACCATCAGCAATCAATGTTTGGTAGTGAATGGTTTTGCGCGCATGAAGCTCCGCAATTTTTTCAAATGGGATTTCAGGCATGCCACCGCGCTCAATATCAAACTGCATACGCTCTTTACCGCCAGTGACTTTAAGAAGTTCACCATAGGTATCGATGCTCCAGCGTCTATCCATACCCGCTTCTTCAAATGCCATATTAAAGGCAACCCTATGTCCATCACGCTCGGTATCTGCCAATGTGCCGTCCACATCCCACAATAAACATTTCAATTCAGCCATAAAAACCCTCGTTCAAACCTAATTTTGTCTCAACATGATCTGGAGACTTATTTTGCCCAGCGCGATAAGCCGCGAGCAGAGCCGCGGCAAGCTTGGGGTCATCCTTTAAATTTTCAACATTAAAAAATTTGTTGGCAATCGGTGTTAATACCATGAAATCCTGCTGCTCTTGCCAAGCTTTCTCAAGCCTGTCCCAGTCTAGTCGACCATCACACACAAAGTCAGCCGCAATGCCTGTTGCATCTGAAAATGAAATATCTTCGCATCTCATCACATCATATTCATGCCTGTATTCATCCAAACCCATGCTTTTGGCCAACATATCATAAATAAAACCCATATCTTTCTGCAATTGAAAATATCTATCCAAATCAATAACAGCACTTGGTTCAAAATGTTCGCCTTTAAAGTAAAAACTTAGGCTTGCTTTGATACTATTATCCATACATTCCACCCAATTCATTTTGCTGCCACCGCCATTATAAACACATCACGCATTGGCACAATCATTGCTCACTTCATGTTGTATCCAAAATGAGGAGAACAATATGCACGTTGCGCAAATGGCTTCAAACACAACCATGAACATAAGCTCACCCTTTGATCTACCACAAACAGACAAAAACACAGTGTTTCAACACGTCAAACCCGCTTATGGTACCGCCAGTCGTTTGACGATGTATAAAAAGAGCATCCAATCTTTACCCCAACCGCCAGCACTTTGGCAAGCCTTTCAAAAAGCATGTGATAAAGGTGCTTCAAGTAAACAGTTGGGTAATATCATTAAGGATGACCCCGTACTTTCGGCAGCTATTTTGCGTATTGCCAATGCCCCAGGATTAGGTGTACGCATAACCATTACAGATGTAGTCCGCGCTATCGCCCACCTTGGCACCTCCATGGTGCGCACGATTGTATCCCGCCATTCATTTTCAGGTGCATTTGCATCATCAGGTAAAGTTTATAATGTGACAAAGTTATGGAAACACGGTATGGCTGTGTCTGCTTTTGCCGAGATTATTGCTGAAGAAGTGCCAGGTTGTGATCCAGCTTTGGCAAACACACTAGGACTATTCCATGATATTGGGAAAATGAGTCTAAACTTATTCACCCAATACCAACAACCTGCAACGTTGGATCTTGAAGAAGGTCATTTGGTTTTTGAACATAAACGTTTTGCCTGCACTCATATTGATTTAGGCGTGCTTCTTGCCAAACACTGGGAGCTGCCTGAACCTATTATTCAAGGCATCACTTACCATCATCACCCTGCTTATGCTGAGCCTAATGATATTCCTGAGTCCATTCGTGCTGAAGTATTTGCCGTTTATCTTGCGGATATGCTTGCCATTCATTTGGGTTTTGACACAGGTGAAACAGGTATAGCTCAGCCTCACCCCAGTTTCACAAGCATGTTACCCAACACTTCACTTCAAGCTTTGGTTAATACTACACGTGTACAACAAGAAGTTAAACGAATCGAGCAGGTTGAGTTTTAAACAAACTTTTAAAGCAGTCATACATGATAAGTTAAAAAGGCTGTTTCACGATACGCAGACTGTAACCTTATGCATCATGTTTTGACCGTGAGTAACGTAACACCATGTAACCCACAATGCCCGACGCAAAGGATGCTAACAAAATTGCGAGTTTATCCGTGTATTGAAACAAGTCATCACTTGCAAAGGCAAGCGATACAATAAATAAACTCATGGTAAAGCCAATACCAGTCAGCACTGACACCCCATATAGTTGTATCCAGTTACTACCTTCAGGCATCTTGGCTAAACCCAATTTAATCGCAACCCAGCTAAATCCAAACACACCCACTTGTTTACCCAAAAATAAGCCTAACATAATACCCATAGGTACTGCTCCACCCATTTGTGACAATGAAATATCAGTAACATCCACACCTGCATTCACAAATGCAAATAATGGTAGAATAAGGAACGCCACCCAGTAGTGAAGGTTATGCTCAATAATTTTCAATGGTGAAATTGTTTCACCTTGTTCATTTTTACCATGAAGCGGGATGGTAAATGCAAGTGCCACACCTGCTAAGGTCGCGTGAACGCCTGATTTCAATACACTAATCCACAGAATAATACCGATGATAAAGTATGCACCCTTCTTGACCACACCCATATAATTCATCAAAATAAGTAAACTTAATGCAACTGCAGCAACCACAATGGATAATGTTGATAAATCTACCGTATAAAAAATAGCGATAATCACAATCGCACCCAAGTCATCAATAATTGCCAACGCCATCAAGAAAACCTTAAGTGATAATGGCACACGCTTACCAAGCAATGATAAAATACCCAAGGCAAATGCAATGTCTGTGGCTGTTGGAATCGCCCAGCCATTGATTGCATCTATATCGCCACCATTAAAATAGATATATATCGCAGCAGGTACAGCCATACCACCTATCGCTGCAATCGCGGGTAAGGATACTTGGCTAAGTGACGATAAATGACCTTCCAGTATCTCACGCTTCACTTCCAAACCAATCAAGAGGAAGAAAATTGCCATCAGCCCATCATTCACCCAGTGGTAAAGTGATTTATCAAGTTGAAGTGAGCCAACTTGGATGGACACAGGAATATGCAAAAATGCTTCATAATAGGGTGCCAGCATGGTGTTACTCAGAATCAATGCCAATAAAGTGGTAATAATCAGTAAAATACCGCTGGATGATTCTTTGTGAATAAAAGATTGAATAAGTTTCATGGTGACAATGTGATAATAAGTTCGTATTTGGTCAATCTCAAAATTATTAGTTTCCTTTAATGTTACAAACTTGGCATAAGCTTATTTTAGCCCTTCTCCAAACTTGGCCATGGCATACAACACCACTTCTAAGCGTTTGCCCAAAGCGGTTAATTTATACTCGGTTGTGGGTGGTACAGTAGGATAAATTTTACGTGTAATTAACTTCTCATGCTCCAGCATACGCAAGCGAGTGGTGAGCACCTTAGGGCTGATGCCAATAAGCGCTTTTTGCAGCTCAGAATAGCGTTTTTTACCTGGTAATAGCTCCCGAATGACCAACGTGGTCCACTTACCTTCAATAATATTTGCCGTCTTTTTAATGGGGCAATCATCTTCACAAGGCTTTTCACTGCTTAAAGTTACCATTTAGTACCCCTGCTATCCTTTTAGTGCCTACTTCACTTTAGATAGCAACAATCTTACCTTTTGCCGAACTTGTCAATGCACAGACAATAAATTACACGAAGAAAGGATACATATATGAAAAAATTAACGTGGTTATTAAGGTTGGTTGGGTTGGCTCAAATCATTTTAGGGGTCTTTGTTTTATTCGCCCCCACCCTCTTTTTATCATCTACAGGACACACCATTCCTGAGGCAGATATCTTCTACACACTGGCTATGCTTGCCTCTCGGTTTATCGCGTATGGTATCGCACTCATTTATATTTCTACAAGCCCCGTTCAGCACAAGCTTTGGATTTATTTCATGATCTTGATTCAGGCTATCGACCTCGCCGCAGGCATCTTTTATACAGCAACTGACGTGGTCGCACTGGAACATTCGGCATTCCCCATGTTTAATGCGTCATGGATTATGATTTTGCTCTTGCTCTGGATGCCTAAACAAAAAGCATGGTAGACTTTTATTATCATCTACAAATCAAGGTATTGCTGGCATTCAAGCCAGTCGTACTCTTTGATAAAATCAATCACCTGCCTTGGTATAGAAGTGCTTTAAATACATGGGCAGACGACTTACGCCTTGATTCAGGCGCAAGTATACTGGAAGCAGGTTGTAGTACAGGCTTACTAACCAATTACCTGTATCAGCAAGGTTTTAATGTGATTGGCACAGATAAATCCCCAGCCATGATTAGCAAAGCCCAAACCAACTTCCCTGCTTTAAACTTTCAAAAAGAAAACATCTTTGAATTATCGTTTGATAATCA